>JAGKSZ010000293.1 GCA_018991295.1 Porphyrobacter sp.
ACTTCCACAACTGCCTCTACGAAGGCGTGTGGAAGGACAACAAGCGCCGCTGGCAGGAACGCACCAAGACCTGGGATGTGCTCCACAAATATGGCCACGATTACAAGATCGTGTTCGTGGGCGATGCGGCGATGAGCCCCTATGAGATCACCCATCCGGGCGGCTCGGTTGAACATATGAACGAGGAAGCGGGCGCGGTGTGGCTCCAGCGCGTGGCGAACACCTATCCTGCGACCGTGTGGCTCAACCCGGTGCCCGAAAAGCAGTGGGGCTATTCGCAATCGACCAAGATGATCAAGCAGCTGGTCGGCGACCGGATGTATCCCCTGACGCTTGAGGGGCTGGACGACGCGATGCGGGAGCTGAGCCGGAAGCACGGGGCTTGAGGCAGCGCCTCGTTGGGGCAGTTTTCGGGGTCACGCCGATGGTTGTGACCTTTGTGCTGGCCGTTTGGTTCATCCCGTCATTCTTGCTTGCTCTTTCCGGCAATAAGGCAGCGCTGTCAGGCGACCTTCCTACGGCAGGGCGCCTGTGGATGTTCAATTTTTTGGCGATCGCCATGGAGCTGACCGATCTGCGCAAGCCGGGTGGCAGGCAGATTGCAGCGCTCTACCAAAAGTTCGCATCCCGGACGGCGAAAGCTGTCTACGTGGTGTTCAATGCGGTGTCCCTGACGATTTTCTGCGTCTGGCAGACGCTCGGCTAGAGCCTGAAAGGGCAGACATGACACCGCCCCGCCACACCCGCTTCGAGGCGGTCCGCCTCAGGCTCGAAACCTTCGATCCCGGCGCAGGCTGGCGGCTGTGGCTGTATGAGTTTCTGCTGTTTGGCTTCAAGCAAGGCTGGGCCTGCCTGTTCGGCGGCTTGCTGCTGGCGCTGCTCCTGGGGACGCACCTGTTCTACCCCGACACCGCCCCGCTTCACCGCTATGACTTTCTGACCATCGCTGGGATTGCCATTCAGGCCGGGATGCTTGTCTTCCGGCTTGAGACTTGGCGCGAGGCGCGGGTGATCCTCATCTTCCACATCGTCGGCACGGTGATGGAGCTGTTCAAGACGCAGGCCGGATCATGGACTTACCCCGAGGTAAGCGTGCTCCATATCGGCGCGGTGCCGCTGTTTTCGGGGTTCATGTATGCCGCCGTGGGAAGCTATATCGCGCGGGTGTGGCGGATCTTCGACTTCCGCTTCACCGCCTATCCGCCCGCTTGGGCCACATGGGCCTTGGCGGCGGCGATCTACGTGAACTTCTTCACCCACCATTACGTCCTGGACATCCGCTGGGGCCTGTTTGCCGCCACGGCGCTGATCTTCTGGCGCACCCGCGTCCACTTCCGCAACTGGCGCGCGCATCGCTGGATGCCGCTGCTGATCGGCTTCGGCCTTGTCGCGCTGTTCATCTGGTTTGCCGAGAACATCGCCACCTTCGCCAACGCCTGGAACTATCCCGGGCAGGAGACGCAGTGGCGCATGGTCAGCCTCGCAAAATATGGCAGCTGGTATCTGCTGATGCTGATCAGTTTTGTGCTGGTGACATTGGTTCAAAAGATGCGCGAACCCGATTAGCCCTTCTGGTCGAGCTCGCGATCGAGATGCAGGCTGCACCGCCAGAAGAAAAACGCAGGTACCAACCCCAGCAGGGCCGCGCCGTAGAGCACGTAGCGGACCGAATCCGCGCCGTAGGTCGGTTGCAGCCAGTCCGACAGCATCCCGAAGAACAACGGCCCGAGGCCCAGCCCGATGAGGTTCTGGAAAAACAGCAGCGCGGCTGCCGCAATCGCTCGCGCCCGCAGCGGCACGAGGCCCTGTGCGGCGGAGTAGCAGGGCCCGTAATAGAGCGAATTGAACACCTGCGGCAGGAACAGCAGAACCAGCGCCAGCGGCCAGCTTGGTGCGTGATAGGCGGCAATGGCAAGCGGGATCGACAGGGTCATCCCCACCGCAGGGGCGGTCAGCACATGGCGGCGGTTGGTCGCGCCGAAACGGTCGGCAAGATAGCCGCCCAGCCACGTGCCCAGCATCCCCCCCCCCCCGCCGATCAGCCCGAACCACAGGCCCACCTGTCCAGGCGTCAGATCATGGGTGCGCTGGAAGAAGATTGTCGTCCAGGTGGTCTTGCCATAGGCGAGGAATGCGGCGGCAGAGCCTGCGCACAGCAGCAGCAGATATGCGCGCGAGCCCATCACTTCGGCCAGGGCCTGCTTGAGCGGGAGAGCAGGCGCGGCCGCCTTGGCGCGCAGGATCGCGGCGGCGTCAGAGCGGCGCGGGTCCTTGAGCACGAACCACACGACCAGCGCCAGAATGACGCCAGGAAGTCCCACCACCACAAAGGCTTCGCGCCAGCCAAGATAGTCCGCCAGCGTTCCGCCGATGATCATGCCCAGCAAAGTGCCAACCGGGATGCCAAGCGAATAGAACGCCAGTGCCGACGCGCGCCTTTCTGGCGGCACGATATCGCTGATCAGCGAATGGGCTGGCGGTGTGCAACCCGCCTCGCCCACCCCCACCCCAATCCGGGCGAGCAGCAGTTGCCAGAAATTCTGCGCCACCCCGCACAACGCCGTCATCGCGGACCACAGGCCAAGCGCCACCGCAATCAGGCGCGGCCGGCTTGTTGTCGGACGGTCGGCAAAGCGGGCGATAGGGATACCGAGCACCGTGTAGAACAGCGCGAAGGCCAGCCCTGTCATGAGCCCGATCTGGGTATCGTTGAGCTTGAGGTCGCGGGCGATCGGCTCTGCGAGAATGTTGACTATCTGGCGGTCGATGAAATTGAAGACGTAGACGGTCAGCAAGATCCACAAGGTCAGCCTTGCCGATTGCACGCCCGTGCCGGTGCCGCTCGCAGCCGCGGTTGCCATTATCGTGTTATCTCCCATCGGTAGCGGTTAGCCCGCCATCCTTGCGCCTGTCCGGATGGTGCCGGAGTGACGCCAGTCAGTAAAGCAGGTGCGGCCGCACCATGGCAACCCAGGCGGCTTCGTCGGTTGACGTCATGACGTCAAGATCATGCGGCGTCGCGGCGGGATCATCGACCCATTCGCGCAGAGCAGGCCCCCCCTTGATTACGTCCCTCTCCAGACCGGTCCCTTCCTTCTCCTACAGGAAATCGCCCCCCCTCGGCTAATCCGGGTGGGCCAGCCCCATCCCCTTTGCAGCCACGGC
>JAGKSZ010000060.1 GCA_018991295.1 Porphyrobacter sp.
GGGCCGCTGACGCGACCGGAAAGGCACGCTCAGGCGCCGCGCGGGTTTGGTACCGTCCCGGCACTGCCCCCATCCCCGCCGCAAATCCAATTGCCTGAGCCCGGCCCTGCGCTATGACAGGGCATGCTTGTCGGGATTGATCTTGGCACCACCAACAGCGCCGTGGCGCTGTGGCAGGATGGTGCGCCGCAGCTTGTGCCCAATGCCCTTGGACGCGAGCTTACCCCTTCTGCCGTCAGCCTTGCCAAGGGCGGGCAGGCCTATGTGGGGCAGGCCGCGCTTGACCGGATGGCCACCCACCCGGCCGATACCGTCACCAGCTTCAAGCGGATGATGGGCACCGCTGCCACCGTAACTCTGGCCGGCACGACGCTGACGCCCGAGGATCTTTCAGCGATGGTGCTGCGCAGCCTTGCCGATGACGTAGAGGCCGCCACCGGTCAGCGGCCCACCGCCGCCGTCATCACCGTCCCTGCCTATTTCAACGAACGCCAGCGCCGCGCCACACGGCGGGCGGGCGAAATCGCCGGGCTGGAAGTGCGCCGCCTCATCAACGAACCCACCGCCGCCGCGCTCGCCTTTGGGCTGGCCGACAAGGGCGACCGCGAGCCGTTTCTCGTATTCGACCTTGGCGGGGGGACCTTCGATGTCTCGATTGTCGAGATGTTCGAAGGCATTGTCGAAGTGCGCGCCTCGGCCGGGGACAACCGGCTGGGGGGCGATGATTTTGACGAGGTGCTGGTCAGGCTGGTCGAACCGCTGCTGCCTGCCGATGCGCTGGCAAAGCTTCCCGCAGACCGTCGCCGGGCGCTGCTGGCGCTGGCCGCCGAACGCACCCGCCGGGCATTGACGACGTCGGAGGAGGCCGATTTCACGGTGGTCGTCGAAGATGCGCCGCTGACCGTGCGCGTCACGGCCGAAGGCTTCGAGGAAGCCGCCGCGGGCCTTTTGAAGCGGCTGCGCGATCCGGTGATCCGGGCTTTGCGTGACAGCCATATCGACGTGAAGTCCCTGTCGGACATCGTGCTGGTGGGCGGGGCGACCCGGATGCCGGCGGTGCGCAAGGCGCTGACCCGGATGTTCGGGCGCTTTCCCAATTCGACCGTCCACCCCGATCACGCCGTGGCGCTTGGCGCGGCGATTCAGGCCGGGCTCTTGTCAGGCGGGGATGGGCTGGAGGAAATCCGCATCACCGATGTCGCGCCTTTCACGCTGGGCGTGGGCACCGCCACGCGCGATGCGCATGGCCGTTTTCACGACGATATCTTCTCGCCCATCATCGAACGCAACACCCCCGTGCCGGTCAGCCGCATGGACCGCTTCTACACGCTTGGCGACAATCAGAAGCAGGTCACGCTGGCGATCTTTCAGGGTGAAGCGCGCGATGTGAAGAAGAACGTCAAGCTGGGTGAACTCACCGTTCCCGTCCCCCCGCGCCCGGCAGGCGAGGTGGCGGTGGAGGTGCGCTTCACCTATGACACCTCCGGCCTGCTCGATGTTGATGTATCCGTACCCGAGACCGGGCTGACCCGCAATCTGGTGATCGTCGACGAGGAAGACCGCCGCTCCAAGAACGACATTGCCGACAGCCGCAAGCGTCTGGAAAAACTGAAAGTCCACCCGCGTGACGAGGCCGAGAATGTCGCCCTGCTGGCGCGTGCGGAACGGGCCTATGAAGGCTTTACCGGGCAGGTGCGCGATATCATCGGACAGGGGCTGACCGAATTCCAGGGCGCGCTCGACAAGCAGGACCCGCGCATCATTGCTGACGCGCGCGAAGGCCTGACGCAGCTGCTGGACGAGATCGACGCGCAATCTCCGCTATGATGGCGCCGCTATGACGTCCCGCACCTTTCCCTGGAGCCGGCTGGGCATTGATCCCACGCCGGATAAGGCCGCGATCCGCAAGGCCTATGCCGATGCCTTGCGCAGCATCAACCCTGACGAGGATATCGCCGGTTTTGCGGATTTGCGCCGCGCCCGCGATTCTGCACTGTGGATGGCGGATCAGCAGGTCCATGCGGACACGCCGGGCGATGCGCAGGCCGATGAAGGCGAGCTTTACGGTCTGGGCGTGCTGGATGATGAGGATGAAGCATTCGGCGCGTGGGAGGATGACGACGCCGACCCGCGCTGGGATGCGACCCTTGCCCCCGCCCCTGCCCATGCACCTGAATTAACCGAAGCCCAGCAGCGCGCCCAGAAGGCGTGGGAGCGGCTGCTCGAAGTGCTCTACCCCAGCGGCGAGCCCAGCGATGATGCCGTTACCCACACCGAGCTCGACGATGGCCTTGCCGCGCTTGCCACGCTGATCGCCCGCGCCGAGGAAGCCGATATCGAAGAGCACGATGCGCTCGATGGCGCGTTGGCTGAACTGTTTGCGCGCACCTGGCCACGCTCTGCGCCCTTTGTCGAACCGGCCAATGCCGCCTTCCACTGGATCGGTGAGGCCGGCAGCCTTGATGAACGCTATTCGCTGCGCTTTCTCAATGATCGGCTGCGGGGCATGCGCTTCCATGAGAAAGTGCAGCAGCCGGGTCACCCCTTGCACAAGGCATGGGCAGAACTGTCGCGGCCGGGCAAGGCAGGGATGCTTGATCGCCTGCGGGTCAAGCGGCTGGATGTGCACAAGCTGCTGGTGGGTATCCGCGAACGCTATCCCGAACTCGAAGCGCACCTTGATGCCCAGCGTGTCGCCTCGTGGGAGGGCAGCGGGGAGGGCGCCTCCAATGCCCGCACCGGCTTCAAGGGCGCGCTGATCTTCGTGCTGCTGTTCTTCGCGCTGATGCGCGGGCTGGCTGCGCTGATCGGGCCGGATGATGGCGGGGGTTCAACCGCTTCCCGCGAGGCGGTCAATGCGGCGCTGATCGATGCCCGGCTCAGTATTGCTGCTGCCGAAGCGTTCGGCCCCGGCACCGATCTGGCGATGCTGCGCAAGGCCGATCCGGCGCTTGTCGATCAATGGCGGCGGGCGGTGGGGCAGGGCAGCAATGCCGACGTGGCCCTCGCCGTGGTGCGGGGCAAGGCGCTGCAATCGGGCGCGGTGGCCGATTTCGATGGCCTTGTTGCACGCGCTGAATTGCGGCGCCTGTGGCTTGCTGCGGCGCGTCCTTCGCCCGATCAGTGCAGGCAAATCCTGCGCGGCGATTTCACCACCACGCCGCTCACGCTTTCGCAGGCGGATCGCAAACGCGAACAATCGCTGCTCAAACGCCTGCTGGAGGCGAAGTACCTGAGCAGTGATGCACAGCAGAAAGGCGGGACCTTTTCCGTGCCCGGCTGGGTGCTGGAACGCGCGGCCGCATCCAGCAAGCTCCCGCCCGAGGCGGTCCGCGCCGCGCTGAGCGATCCCGACCATGCGTCGCGCTGCGCGCTCGAATATGCGATGCTGGGCGCAATACTGGAGCAACCGGGCAAGGTCCCGGTCGAACTGCTGCGCGGCCTGTGAGGCAGCGTCCTGCCATGGGCTAGCTTTCACGGGGCTGGCGGACCCGGCGATGGTGCGGCACACTATCCCCCTGACGCGGAGTATCGCCATGATTCGCAAACACTTCCTCGCGGCCATCGGGTTTGCCGCCTTTGGCCTTGCATCACCGCTCGCTGCGCAGGATGCCGCCGAAGCAGATGTGATCTTCCTCACCGAAGAGGAAGAAGAGCTTCAGACCATCGAAAAGGAGATGACCGAAGCTTTCAGCATGTTCGGCGCGTTGTTCAAGGCGGAACCCCTGACCGGCGAACAGGAGGCGCTGTTGCCGCTTGCCAGCGAAATGGCGCGCCGCATCATGCCCGAAGGCAGCTTCGGCATCGCCATGCGCGAGACGCTTGAACCGATGATGGCCATGATCGCCACCGATCCGGCCGAACCGCGCGCCCATCTCGCCGGGATCAGCGGGGTCGAGATGACCGATCTTGAACGGCTTTCGGATGACGATGTGCGCGAAGCGCTCGATATCTTCGATCCCCATTTCGCGGCTCGCAATGAACGCACCGCCAAGGTCATGACCGGGATGATCGGCAGGCTGCTCGAAGCAATCGAGCCGGCCTACCGCGAAGGCATGGCCCGCGCCCTGGCCCGCCGGTTCAGCGAAGCGGAGATGCGCGAACTGCTCGATTTCTTCGCGACGCCCACCGGCGGCAAATTCGCCGCGCAGAGCTTTCTTGTGCAATACGATCCGCAGCTTCTGGGGGTGATGGAAGCGATGGGGCCTGCGGCGGTCAAGCTGATCCCCGACATGACCAGGGAGTTCACGGCCATTGAAACCGAACTTGGCACCAGCCGCGACTTCTCCGAACTGAGCGCCGCTGAACGCACCCGGGCGGCGCGGCTGATCGGCAAATCGGTGCGCGAACTCGATGCGCTGGTGCCCGAGGTGACAACCGAGGGGGACGCCGAAGATCCCGTTGCCTGAGGGAGGTGGCCTTGCGCCCCTTCAGGCAAAGCGCCACATGGCGGGCGTGACCACTGCCCCGCCGATCCTGCCGCCCGCCATCGCCGCCTGGTTCGATGCCCGCGGCTGGCGGGTGCGGCGGCACCAGTGGGCGATGCTGGAAAAGGCCCGGGCGGGGGAGCACGCGCTGCTTGTTGCCGATACGGGCGCGGGCAAGACGCTGGCAGGTTTCCTTCCCACCTTGTGCGACTTTGCGGGCGAGGCGGTGCCGGGGGAGGGCCTCCACACGCTCTACGTCTCGCCGCTGAAGGCGCTGGCGCAGGATGTGAAGCGCAACCTGCTCACCCCGATTGAGGAAATCGGCCTGCCCATTCGGGTCGAGACCCGCAGCGGGGATACCCCGTCCGATCGCAAGAAACGCCAGCGTGAACGCCCCCCGCATATCCTGCTGACCACGCCCGAAAGCCTGTCGCTGCTGCTTTCCTACCCGGAAAGCGCCGATCTGTTCGCGGGGCTGAAACGGGTGGTGATCGACGAGGTCCACGCATTTGCCACCGACAAGCGCGGCGATCTGCTGGCGCTCAGCCTTGCGCGGCTCCACGCGCTCGCCCCGGCGGCGCAAAGGGTGGCGCTGTCGGCCACCTTGGCCAACCCCCTCGATTTTCAGGAATGGCTCGCGCCCCAATCAGGCGCGGATGGCGAGATCGCTGCCGCCGCGCTGGTGATCGGGGAAGAAGGCGCCGAACCGGAGGTTGAAATCCTCCTGCCTCAGGAAGAACGCGTGCCGTGGGGCGGCCACGCCGGGCGCTGGGCGGTGCCGCAGCTGATGGAGGCCATCAGGGCCAACCGCACCACGCTGGTCTTCACCAACACGCGCTTTCTGGCGGAGTTCATCTTCCAGTGCCTGTGGGAGGCCAATGACGACAATCTCCCCATCGGCATCCACCACGGCAGCCTCTCAACCGAGGCGCGCCGCAAGGTCGAAGAGGCGATGGCGCGGGGGGAACTGCGCGCGCTGGTGTGCACCGCCAGCCTCGATCTCGGGATCGACTGGGGCGATATCGACCTCGTCGTGCAGATGGGCGCGCCCAAGGGTTCCTCGCGCCTGCTCCAGCGGATCGGGCGGGCCGGGCACCGGCTGGATGTGCCGAGCCGCGCGGTGCTGGTGCCGGGCAACCGCTTCGAATTCCTCGAAGCCATCGCTGCCAAACAGGCCGTGGATGAAGGCCAGCGCGATGGCGAGGCGTTCCGCCCCGGCAGCCTCGATGTGCTCGCCCAGCACATCATGGCCTGTGCCTGCGCCGCGCCGTTCCACGAGGATGCGCTGCTGGCCGAAGTGCGATCGAGCCTTGCCTATAGCTGGGTGGACGCAGCGACGTTCCAGCGGGTTTTGGCGTTCGTCTCCAACGGCGGCTATGCGCTCAAGGCCTATGACCGCTTCCAGCGGATCGTGCGGGGCAAGGATGGCGTGTGGCGGCTTGCCCACCCCAATCAGGCGCAGCGCCACCGGATGAATGCCGGGATCATCGTCGATTCCGAAATGCTCAATGTGCGCTTCAGGAACGGCCGCAGCCTCGGCAAGGTCGAGGAGCGTTTCGCCGCCCAGCTTGCCCCCGGTGACACCTTCTTCTTTGCCGGCATGAGCCTTGAGGTTGAAGGCGTAAAGGACATGGACGTGACCGTGCGCGCCGCGAAGAAAAGCGCCACAATCCCCAGTTACGGCGGCCTGCGTCTGCCGTTGACAACACACCTTGCCCAACGCGTGCAGGGGCTGCTGGCCGACCGCGCCGGGTGGGGCCGCTTTCCCGATGATGTGCGCGAATGGCTGGAAATGCAGGACTGGCGCTCGCGCCTGCCCGCGCCGGGGGAACTGCTGGTCGAAAGCTTCCCCCACGCAGGCAAGCACTACACCGCCTATTACACCTTCGAAGGCTGGAACGCGAACCAGAGCCTCGGGATGCTGATCACCCGGCGGATGGAAGACCGGGGGCTGCTGCCGGGCGGGTTCGTGGCGAATGACTATTGCCTTGCGGTGTGGGGGCTGCGGCCGGTCACCGATCCTGCGCCGCTGCTGTCGCCCGATATCCTGACCGGCGAGTTTGTGGAGTGGGTGACCGAAAGCCACCTGCTGCGCCGCGCCTTCCGCGAGGTGGCGGTGATCTCGGGCCTCGTCGAAAGGCAGCATCCGGGGCAGAAGAAGACCGGCAAGCAGGTCACCTTCTCGACCGATCTGATCTATGATGTCCTCAGGAAATACGAGCCCGATCATGTGCTGATCGAAGCGGCATGGGCCGATGCCCGTGCGCGGATGACCGATGTGGGGCGCCTTGCCGACCTGCTCGAAAGATCAGAGCGCGAGCTGGTCCACGTGGAACTGGAGCGCGTTTCCCCGCTTGCCGTGCCCGTCATGACGATGATCGGCCGCGAGGCGGTGCCGCAAGGGGCGGTGGATGATGAACTGCTGCTGGAAGCCGAAGGCCTGATCGCCGCCGCGATGCGGCCGGATGCGCCGCTGGAGGGGGACTGATGCCCCATCCGGCGGCGCTGGCTGGTCAGAAATTCCGATGCTGCTCATTGCCGACGAAGGCGAAGCCATCCGCGCCCTCCTCGCGCATCAGGGCGATGGTGCGGGCGGCCTTGTCGTAGCTGGCGAGCGCGTCCGGGGCGAATAGCAGCGAGGCTGGCACATCCATCGCGCTGGCAGCGGCGACCTGTGCGCGCAGGCCTGCCGTGGTGACCGTGTTGCCGTTCCACGAGAGGTTATCGTCGGCACCGATCGCGATGGTGTTCTTCTCGCGGATGGGCAGCAGGGGCGGGTCGCCGCTCGGCAGGTCGACGGGGGTGACATTGACCGGCATCGGGATGGCCAGGATCAGCATGATCAGCAGCACCAGCAGCACGTCGATGAAGGGGGTGACGTTCATTTCGGCCATGGGCCGGGTGCGCGGGGCATAGAGGTTGGGGCGGGTGACGGTGTGGGGCATCTTCGCTCTCCTTCCAGCGGCGCCGGCTGCGGGATAGCGGCGGCGCCGAGGGCAAGAATACAACAGAAAGAAGAGGTTGCCTAACGCGTACCGGTATGGCCGCTGCCACTGATCGGAGGGCAGGGCGATGTTTCACGTGAAACAGCAAAAAGGGCGCCGCGAGAACCTCGCAGCGCCCCTCTGAGCCGGGTCTGGGGGCACCCTGAGGCACCCCTGTGGCCGGTTATTACTTGCCGAACTCGCGGTGGTTCGAGATGCCGACGAAGCCGAACTTGGTCACCTTCGAGGACTTGATGTCCTGCAGCACCTTGGCCGACAGCTCATAGCTGGCCAGCGGCTCGGGCTCGAACTGAAGTTCGGGCTCGGGCGTCATCTTGGTGGTGTCGAGCAGCGTCTGCACCAGCGTGCCTTCGTCGATCTCGGCACCGTTCCACAGGATCTGATCCTGCGGGGTCAGCACGATCTTGTTCTTGACCGGATCGATCGGCGGCGGCGTGTTGTTCGGCTGCGGCTGCGGAAGGTCGATATCGACCGAGTGCGTCGCGACCGGGATGGTGATGATGAACATGATCAGCAGAACGAGCAGAACGTCGATCAGCGGCGTCATGTTCATGTCCATCATCGGCTCGCCGTCGAGCTTGCCTCCAGACATTCCCATGTCAGTTACTCCTTAAATGTGCCTGGACGATCAGCCGTTCGGATCAACCGGGTTCGAAATGAACCCGACAATCGGATAGCCGGCCAGCTGGATGTTGAAGATCGCACCCGCCACGCACTTCCACGGGGCGTTGATATCGCCGCGGATGTGCACCTGCGGCACCTTCTCCGGATCCTTCATCAGCTCCTCAGCGCCGCCGGCCCGCTTCACGATCGCATCGAGACGGTCGAAGGCCATCTTCTGCAATTCGTCCGACGTCACCGGGGTGATGTTCTGGAAGTAGATGCGGCATTCGCCATTGCGCGATGCGCCCGCGAAGCCCGGTTCCCCGGCGCTGCGGCCCGCATCGTCAGTGGTGCTGACGGTAAGCAGCAGGTTTTCCACCTTGTCCTTGGACTCGATGGATTCGAACACCGGAATCTCCAGCTTTTCGATCGTCTGGATCGCCACCGGAACCGCGATGAGGAAGATGATCAGGAGCACCAGCATCACGTCCACCAACGGCGTGGTGTTGATGTCGGACATTGGGGTATCGACCCCACCTCCCGTAGAAATCGCCATTGTGAATTCCTAGCCTGTCAAAACTTTGACTTGGTTTGCCGGTCCGGCCCTTCGCGCCCGCAGGCGATCAGGCCGGTCAGCGGCGGGAGCAACCTTGCCGGTCGCTCCCGCCCCTGAGCGGCAATGACGATCAGGCCTTCGGGGCCGGAGCGGCGGCCGGCTTGGCAGCGGGCTTGGCAGCCGGGGCCGCCACAACCGCGGGCTTCACGGCACCGTTCGAGTTCATGTAGGCCAGCAGGTCGGTCGAGAAGGTGCTGAGCATGGCCGCGATCTTGCGGTTGCGCGACTGCAGCCAGTTGAACGCGAACACCGCAGGCACAGCGACGAGCAGACCGATGGCGGTCATGATCAGCGCTTCACCGACGGGGCCGGCGACCTTGTCGATCGAGGCGTTACCGGCGATGCCGATGTTGATCAGCGCGCGGTAGATCCCGATCACGGTGCCGAGCAGACCCACGAACGGCGCGGTCGCACCGACGGTGGCGAGGAACGGCAGGCCGCCAGCGAGCACGGCGTTGATCGAATCTTCCGAACGCTGGAGCGAACCGTGCATGTAGTCATGCGATTCGAGCGCGTCGGTCATCTTGCCGTGATCTTCCTGGGCCTTCACGGCATCGTCAGCCAGCTGGCGCCACGGGCCATCCTTGTCGAGCTTGGTCGCGCCTTCCTTGAGGCTCGATGCACGCCAAAACTGGTTCTGCACCGCGCCGTACTGCTTGATCACCTTGTTCTGTTCGAACAGCTTGGTGAACATGATGTAGAACGAGCCGACCGACATGATGATCATGATGGCGAGGATCGACCAGGCAACCGGGCCGCCTTCCTTCATGGCTTCAACGAAGCCGAACTTGCTTTCAGGGGCAGCGCCCGCGGCGAGAAGGTAAAGGTTCATTGCGAAAATCCTTATGAAAAATAGGGTTCTGAGGGGCCGGTGATCCCGACACCGGCCCTTTGGATCAGTTCAGCTTGTAAGTGATGCGCGTGCCCCACGAGGCGCTGATCGGTTCACCGTCATCGTTAAGCGCGGGGTCGAAGCGGCCATAGCGTTCGAGGTCCTTGCAGGCGGCTTCATCGAGGATCGACGATCCGCTCGACGAAGTCACCGAACACCCGGTCGCCCGGCCATCGGCAGTCACGGTGACGCGCACGCCCACGGTGCCTTCGATTTCTTCCTGCGCGGCACGGCGAGGATAGTTTTCCTGGATGCGGGCCGACCAGCTGCGCTGGTTCTTCGGCTGGACACCACGTGCCTTGGACACCCGCGGCGGCTGCGGCGGGCCCGGAGGCGCGCTGGGGGCCGTGCTCGGCTCACGATAGACCGGCTGCACTGGCGGCGGGTCCTGACGCGTTTCCACCTGCGGAGGAGTGGGCGCGATGTTGAACGGCGGCGGCGGCGCAACCGGCGGCGGCGGCGACGTCGGCTCCGGCATGTCTTCCGGCGGCGGCGGCGGCTCCTCTTCGGGTGGCGGCGGCTCTTCCTCAACGTTCACGGTGGTCACGCGTTCGACCATCTCTTTGACGGCGTCGACCGCGAGAAAAAGGACCATACCCGTCCCCACGGCGCCGACGATCGACAAAGCGATAATCAGCGACACAAGCTTGGGGCCGGTCAATCCTTGTTGTTGGCTAGCGTAGGACATCCAGCGCTTTCTCTCCAAATACTCGCCGATCCGAGGATCGGCACACTCCCCACCCCCCGGCCACATGGGCCGACAAGCGGATCCCGGTCATTTCGGTCCTCCCACGCCGGATCTGGAGAAACGAACGCGCGCCACGCGCACCGCCCGCACTCTCCCCGGCTGGCACATGCGGAACAAGCCTGTTCCGAACGCAACCTTAACTGTATGTGCGCGGCGTTGTGTCCCCAATCCCACGCACTCAGTCATGCGGGCTTTAACGGGCAACCCCTAGCCGATCAAACGCTTTTGCGGTTCAGCGCCAATTCACTGCGAGTCATGTGCAATTGGCTCTGCTAAAGCGGAGGGGCAAGTGGTGCGCCTGACGGTCGCACGGGGGCAAAGGTAAAGGGAAGATTAATGTCTTTTTTCAAGACTCTGGCGGTAGGCGGTGCGGTGCTTGCGGTGGCGGTGACAGGGCCTGCGGAAGGCTTTGCGCAAACGATGTCATCAAGGACCCCGGCGGCAGCGGCTGTGCCGGATACAGGGCCGACCTATGCCGATCTGGCGACGCTTTCGGATGCGGCTGATCTGGTTGTCAGGGTGCAGATTCGCAGGGCAACCGCGCTCAAGGCGGACCGTGCGCCGGGCCTGGCGGCCGGATTCGCGCGGCTCTACATGGAGGCCAACACCCTCGCGCTGATCGCCGGGCGCAGCACTGTGGGCGCGGGCGTGACCTATGTGGTGGACGTGCCGCTTGATGCCAAGGGCAAGCTTCCCAAGTTCAAGAAGCGCGAATTTCTGCTGTTTGCGCGCCCTGTGCCGGGCCGTCCGGGCGAACTTCAGTTGATCGCGCCGGCCGCCCAGCTCGATTACACCCCGGCGCTCGAAGCGCGCCTGCGCCCGATCCTCACCGAGCTTTACGGCGCCGATGTCCCGCCGCGCATTACCGGGGTCAGCGATGCGCTGGCGGTGCCGGGCACCTTGACGGGCGAATCGGAGACGCAGATTTTCCTTGCAACCGAAAACCGCTCGCCGGTGTCGATCACGGTGCTGCGGCGTCCGGGCCAGCGGCCCCAGTGGGGCGTTTCGTGGGGCGAGATCATCGATTCGGCGGCGCGCCCGCCCGCACCTGAAACCTTGCGCTGGTATCGCCTCGCCTGCGCGCTGCCTGCGCAACTGCCCAGCAATGCCAACCTTGCCCGCGAGGCCGAGGAGCGGCGGCTGGCAGCGGGCGATTATGCCTTCGTGCGCGAGGCGCTTGGCCCCTGCACGCGGCGCATCACCACGCCCTAGCACGGCGTTTCCACGCTTGACCGTGCGCGAGGCACGGTTAAGCGCCGCTCCTGTCAATCCCAAGGAGCGTCCGCTGTGACCGACACCGCCTCTCAACCGTTGCGCCCGGCCCCTTCGCGCCCGGCCCCGTTGCGTATCGCCATCGCCGGGCTCGGCACGGTGGGCGTGGGCGTGATTCGCCTGCTCGATACCAACGCCAGCCTGATCGCGGCGCGCGCAGGACGCCCGATCGAGGTGGTTGCGGTGGCGGCGCGTGACCGGGGCAAGGATCGCGGTGTCGATATCGCCCGCTTTGCGTGGGAAGACGATATGACCGCGCTGGCCCGGCGCGATGATGTCGATGTGGTGGTGGAACTGGTTGGCGGGTCGGACGGCCCGGCGCTCGCCCTGTCGCGCGCGGCACTGGGGGCGGGCAAGGGGCTGGTCACCGCCAACAAGGCGATGATCGCGCACCACGGCCTTGAACTGGCGGAAGCGGCCGAGGCGAACAACGCCGCGCTGAAATTCGAAGCGGCCGTGGCAGGCGGCATCCCGGTGATCAAGGGCCTGCGCGAAGGCACCTCGGCCAACGCGCTCACCAAGGTCTATGGAATCCTCAACGGCACCTGCAATTACATCCTGTCGGAGATGGAAGCGACCGGCGCCGATTTTGCCGATGTGCTGGCAGAGGCGCAGCGACTGGGCTTTGCCGAGGCTGATCCGGCCTTCGACATCGAGGGTACCGACGCCGCGCACAAGCTGGCGATCCTTGCCGCGATCGGGTTCGGCACGCGGGTGGACTTTGCCGGCGTGCGGGTGACCGGCATCACGCAGGTGCGCGCCGCCGATATTGCGCAGGCCGATGCGCTGGGCTTCGTGATCCGCCTGATCGGTGAGGCCGATGTCGAAGCCGCAGCCGATGGCCCGCGCCTGCTCCAGCGGGTGCGCCCCTGCCTCGTCGCCAAGGGCCACCCCCTCAGCGCCGTCGATGGCCCGACCAACGCCGTGGTGGCCGAGGGCAATTTTTCAGGCCGCCTGCTGTTTCAGGGCGCAGGCGCAGGCGATGGCCCCACCGCCAGCGCCGTCGCCGCCGACCTGATCGATATTGCCCGCGACGAAGTGGGCGCGCCCTTCTCGATCCCCTCAGCGCAGCTCGCCGCGATGCCGCCTGCCGAACCCGGCGACCGCACGGAACGCACCTATATCCGCTTCATGGTCAAGGACCGGCCCGGCGTGCTGGCCGAACTCACCGCCGCACTGCGCGATGGGGATGTATCGATCGAAAGCTTGATCCAGCAGGGCCGCTCGCAAAGCGGGGGCGAGGTGATGGTGGCGATGGTCACCCATGAAGGGCCGGAACGCTGCGTGGCCAAGGCGCTGGCGCTGCTCGAAGGATCGGACAGCCTGACGGGCGATCCGCTGGTCCTGCCGATCCTGCCGCGTTAGCGCCTATTGCTGCGGCGTCGCTGGCGGCGCCTCGGGCAGCCCCAGTTCCGCTTCCACCCGGCGGCGGGCATCATCCGTCAGCGGGGCATCGTCGCCTTCCACCGGGGCAAGGCCCCTTGCCACCCGCTCGGCATCCGATCCGGCGGGCGGGGTCTCGATCGCCTCGACATCGATGATCAGCGCCGGGTCCTTGGGGCAGGGCGGGATGAAGCACAGCCCGCTGACAGTCGGCGGGCCGCGAAAAATCCCCGGCCCTGCGACATCGGGGGTGCTCGGCCCCTGCGTGCGCGCGGCATAGTCCTTCAGCCACGCCTCGCGGCTGCCGCTGTAGAGCTGCGAGGTATCGGCGGGCAGTTCCCGGCACACCACGATCTCGCCCTGCACCACGCCGCGTTCGCGCTGGTCGGCACATTCTTTCAGTTCCACCGCATCGGCAGCGGCAGAGGTTGGCTGAGGCGCAAGAATGTCGATCTGCTGCGGCGGTTCTGCGGTCGGCGCATCAGGGCCCAGATCGATGGGGATGCGCACCTGTTCGGGCGGCCTTGCCGGAGCGGCGCCATCGGGTGTGCGGGCAGGCGTGCGGGCGCCATCGCGGGGGAATTGCGGCAGGTTGATGGTCGGCGGCGGGGGGACCTGCGGGCCGACCTGCACCTGCGGCTCCATCTGCGCCAGAACGGCGAGCAGCGGCGCGGCGCCGATGAGAGGGAGGAACACCGGGACGCCCCTCAGCCGCCCTTCTTCTTCGGGCGAGGCGGCACGGCGGTCTTGATCCCGGCCGCCTCGCGCCGAGCCTTTTCCTGTTCCTCCGACAGCTCCTCGTTCTGACCGAGCGGCGGCAGGCCGCGCGCGATCCGATCAGCATCCGATCCCACCGGGGCCTTGGGCAGCGCGGCGAAATCGACATTGATCGCCACCGGCGGGGGCTTGCCAAAGCCGATGCCCTTGCCGTTGTCGGCAATGCCGAACATATCCGGGGCAGGCGGGCGGCCCTTGTTCATGGTTTCCTGCGCGTAACGCTTCTGGGTTTCCTCGCGCGTGCCGGTGAGCCCTGCGCCCTTGTTGCCGACCACGCGGCACACCACGATCTCGCCATTGATGGCGGCTGCTTCCTCGTCGGCGCGACATTCGCGCAGGTCCGCCGCGCTCGGCTCGTCGCGGGGCACGGTGACCATCAGATTGATGCGCGGCGGCACCCCTGCAGCAGGATCGGGTGCGGGCTCGCCTGCGGGCGCAGTCGCCGCGCTGTCATCTTGTGCAGCCAGAGGGGCAGTCAGAAGCAGCGCCGCTACGGCCAGGCCGATACGAAAACAGGGCAGGACCGGCGTGGCATTGCTCGACAAACCCGTCTCCATCCGCTTAAGCGCCCTGTTGATAGCTGATTGGGCCGCTACCCAAGCGAAGAAGGGCTGAATTGCACATGAACCCGTCCACCGATACCGACCTCGCCGCCGCCGCACAAGCCACGACCGATAACGCCATCCAGCGCGTGCTGGTGCTGGAAATGGTGCGCGTGACCGAAGCCGCAGCGATTGCAGCGGCGCAGCTGATCGGGCGCGGCGATGAAAAGGCGGCCGATGCCGCGGCGGTGGAAGCCATGCGCCGCGCCTTCGACAACCTCTACATGGATGGCACCGTGGTGATCGGTGAGGGTGAGCGCGATGAGGCTCCGATGCTGTTCATCGGTGAGAAGGTCGGCATGGGCAAGGGCCCCAAGATCGACATCGCGCTCGATCCGCTCGAAGGCACCACCATCACCGCCAAAGCCGGGCCCAATGCGCTCGCCGTGCTGGCGGCAGCCGAAGAAGGCTGCCTTTTGAACGCGCCCGATGTCTACATGGACAAGCTGGCGGTGGGGCCGGGCTATCCCGAAGGCATCATCGATCTTGCCAAAAGCGCGACCGAAAATGTCTGCGCGGTGGCCAATGCCAAGGGCGTGAAGCCGTCCGAAATCAACGTCTGCGTGCTCGATCGCCCGCGCCATGCCGATCTGATTGCCGAACTGCGCACGCTGGGCTGCGGCGTGGTGCTGATCGGTGATGGGGACGTGGCCGGCGTGATCGCGGTGACCGACGAGGAAACCACTATCGATATGTACATGGGTCAGGGCGGGGCGCCCGAAGGCGTGCTGGCCGCAGCTGCGCTGCGCTGCGTGGGCGGGCAGTTCAATGGCCGCCTCGTGTTCCGCAACGACGACGAAAAGGCCCGTGCCCGTAAGTGGGGCATCGAAGACCTCAATCGCATCTACAAGCTCGAAGACCTCGCGCGGGGCGACTGCATCTTTGCCGCAACCGGCGTGACCGATGGCTCGCTGCTGGGCGGGGTAAAGCGCCGCCGCAAGCCGACGGGTGAGACGATCCTGACCACCGAAAGCGTGGTGATGCGCGCATCGAGCGGGACCGTGCGCTGGATCAAGGGCGAACACCGCATCCCTTGAGAGGTTGAAGAGGGCTGCCGCTGGCCCAAGGCGCGGCGGTCCTGCGCACTCCAAGCAAGCGCACGCGCTGGATCAAGGGCGAGCATCGCATCCCTTGAGGGGTTGAAGAGGGCTGCCGCTGGCCCAAGGTGCGGCGGTCCTGCGCACCCCAAACAGGCGCACGCGCTGGATCAAGGGCGAGCATCGCATCCCTTAAGGGGTTAAAGTGGGCTGCCGCTGGCCCAAGGCGCGGCGGTCCTGCGCACTCCTGCAATCAGAATGGGCACGTTCCCACCCCCAACCCCCCCCCCATGCGGGAGGGGAGCGAGACTTGCCCCGGACGTGATCCGGGGCTCAGTCGCAGCGGGGTGGGCCCCGGGGTCAGGCGGCCGCTTCCCTTGAGGGGTTGACGAGGGCTGCCGGTCATTCAGACCTGCCGCCTTCCCGGGCTTGACCCGGGATCCTGCTGCCTTCCTGCTTGCGGAGACAAGAAAGCGGCCCCCCGGGTCAAGCCCGGGGAGGCGAGGAGGGTGCGACAAAACGCGCTGCATTCCCGCCAGTTATTATGGCCGCGCAAGAACGAAAAACCCCGGCGGATCGCTCCGCCGGGGTTTTCTGTGTTCTGGTGCCTGGGCCGACTCTGGCAAAGCCGGAGTCGTCAGACGGGGCCTTGCGGCCCCGCTGGCCGGCCTTGGGCGAGTGCGCAGCCAGCTTGCGCTGGCTGGCGCCCGCCCTAGCGGCTTAGAAACCCATGCCGCCCATGTCGGGCATCGCAGGCGCGGCCGGCTTGTCGTCCGGACGTTCCACGATGGCGGCTTCGGTGGTGATCAGCAGGCCGGCAACCGAGGCTGCATCCTGCAGGGCGGTGCGCACGACCTTGGTCGGGTCGATCACGCCGGCCTTCACCAGGTTTTCGTAGGTGTCGGTGGCAGCGTTGAAGCCCTGCGTCTCGTCATTCTCGCGCAGCAGGTTGCCCGCAACGACCGCGCCATCATGGCCGGCGTTCTGAGCGATCTGCTTGATCGGGGCGGTGATCGCCTTGCGGATGATGTCGATACCGCGGGTCTGGTCTTCGTTCGCGCCCTTCAGGCCTTCGAGAGCCTTGGTGGCGTAGAGCAGAGCCGTACCGCCGCCCGGAACGATGCCTTCTTCCACCGCAGCGCGGGTCGCGTGGAGGGCGTCGTCGACGCGGTCCTTGCGCTCCTTCACTTCGACTTCGGTCGCACCGCCAACCTTGATCACGGCCACACCGCCAGCAAGCTTGGCAAGGCGTTCCTGCAGCTTTTCACGGTCATAGTCGGACGAGGTGTCGTCGATCTGGGTGCGGATCTCGGCGACGCGCGCCTTGATCTCGTCAGCCGAGCCGGCGCCATCGACGATGGTGGTGTTGTCCTTGTCGATCGAGACCTTCTTGGCCTGGCCGAGCATACCCACGGTGACGTTTTCGAGCTTGATGCCGAGGTCTTCGGAAATCATCTCGCCCTTGGTCAGGATCGCGATGTCCTGCAGCATCGCCTTGCGGCGATCACCGAAGCCCGGAGCCTTGACCGCTGCAACCTTGAGGCCGCCGCGCAGCTTGTTGACCACGAGGGTGGCCAGCGCCTCGCCCTCGATGTCCTCGG
>JAGKSZ010000061.1 GCA_018991295.1 Porphyrobacter sp.
GAGCCGGGCTCGACCAATCTCGACATCTATTTCTCCGACCTCAGCGGCGGCGCACCGACCCTGCTGACCGGGGACAATCCCGCGCATGACAGCCACCCGATGCCCTCGCCCGACGGGCGCTATCTCGCCTGGCTGGCGATGGCGCGGCCCACCTACGAGGCCGACCGGCTGGTGGTGAAGCTGCGCGATCTCGCCACCGGCGAGACCCGCAGCCTGACCGAGGCGCTCGACCTCTCCTTCGGCGAACTGGCGTGGAGCGCGGACGGCGCCACGCTCTTCGCCACCGCGGGCGAGGTGCTCGACACCCCGGCATTCCGTATCGACCCGGCAAGCGGCGAGACACGGCGACTCGATCTCATCGCGGGGAACGAGGCGCATATCGCCAACCTCACCCCGCTCGCCGACGGGCGGCTGCTGTTCACCCGCGATTCGATCGGCCAGCCGGCCGAGCTCTACCTTTCGGCGGATCTCGGGCAGGCCAAGCCGCTCACCGACATCGTCACCACGCGCATGGGGCAGATGGCGCCCACGCGCACGACGCGCTTCAGCTTCAAGGGCGCGAGCGGCGAGACGGTGTGGGGCCAGATCACCCGCCTAGCCGACCAGCAGGGGCCGATCCCCGCCATCCTCAACATCCACGGCGGGCCGCAGGGCAGCTACAACGACGCCTGGTCGACGCGCTGGAACCCGCGGGTCTTCGCCAGCCAGGGCTTCGCGGTGATCTCGGTCGATTTCCACGGCAGCACCGGCTACGGGCAGGCCTTCACCGACGCGATCAACCGCGACTGGGGCGGCAAGCCGCTCGAGGACCTCCAGAAGGGCCTCGCCGCCGCGCTCGAGAAGGACCCGCAGATCGACGGGTCGCGCGCCTGCGCGATGGGGGCGAGCTACGGCGGCTTCATGGTCAACTGGATCGCCGGCCAGTGGCCCGACCGCTTCCGCTGCCTCGTCAACCACAACGGCCTCTTCGACACCCGCGCCTTCTACTATTCGACCGAGGAATTGTGGTTCCCGCGCTGGGATTTCGGCGGCCGCTATGCCGAGGCCGCCGCGACCTACGAGAAGTGGAACCCGGTGAACCACGTCGACAAGTGGCAGACCCCGATGCTGGTGGTGCTGGGCGAGAAGGACTTCCGCGTGCCCTACACGCAGGGGCTCGGCGCCTTCACCGCCCTGCAGGAGCGCGGCATCCCCTCGCAATTGCTGGTCTTCCCCGACGAGAACCACTGGGTGCTGGGCGCGAAGAACTCGCTGCAATGGCACGACACGGTCTTCGCCTGGCTGAAGCGCTGGCTGGCGGAGGACACGCCCGGGACGGCGGAATGAGCGACCAGGACCTGCGCGCCGCGCAGTCCTCGCTGGCGCGGCACTATGGCGGCGACCGTCCCGGGAGCGCTGTCGAGCGGCACATCTTCCTGTGCGCGCTTTCGGAAAAGCAGAAATGCTGTTCGCCCGAGGCGGGCAAGGAGGCGTGGCAGTTCCTCAAGGAGCGCCTCAAGGAGCGCGGCCTCGTCGGCCCGCGGCGCGGCGCGGATCATCCCAAGGGGCCGGGCGGTGGGGTGCAGCGCACCAAGGCCGACTGTTTCCAGGGGTGCGGCGCGGGGCCGATCGCGGTCGTCTGGCCCGACGGGGGGTGGTATCACTCCTGCTCGCCGGCGGTGCTCGAGCGGATCATCGAGGAGCACCTCGTCGGCGGCGTGCCGGTCGAGGACTACCGGATCGCGCCGCAGCGTTAATCCTCGCGCGGGCTCCACAGCTTGTCGCGGTCGGGCATCCGGTTGTCGACCGATTCGTCGTGGCCCGTCCCGTTCGAGAGGAAGGCGAGCCCCATCAGCCCGCCGCCGAGCAGCATGGTGAAGCTGATCCCGAGCGCCGCGGCGATGTAGTAGTGCACCGAGACCGCGCCGTTGAAGGCGAAGAGCAACCCGAGCGCGACCACCACGGTCACCACCGTCACCGCCATGAGCAGCTTCATGATGCGGCGGTAGCGCGCCCAGGCGGGGGCCCCGTTGGCGGGGGCGTCGAGCGGGGACTTCTGTACCATCCGTCGCATCATGGGGGCGCGCGCGGCGCAATGCAATGCGCGAGGTTGGCAACCCACCTTCGCGCCCGTGCAGCGAGGATTCGCTTTTGCGCGGCAATGATGGCATCCTGCGGTGCGGGAAAGAGGAGAGCGCTGCCATGAATATCGCCGCCATCATCGCCGATCGCGATCCCCACGACATCATCGCCTGCGACGCCGCGACGCCGCTTGCCGAGGCGATCCGCATCCTCGGCGAGCGCCGCATCGGCGCGCTGCCGGTGATCCAGGACGGCCGCGTGGTCGGCATCATCTCCGAGCGCGACGTGGTCTATTGCCTCGCCGCCGGCGACCGCACCTGCCTCGACCGGCCGGTGGAGGAGATCATGACCTCGCCCGCCGTGACCGTCGCGCCCACCACCTCGATCGACGAGGCGCTGTCGCTGATGACCCGCCGCCGCTTCCGCCACTTCCCGGTGGTCGAGGACGGGCGCTTCGTCGCCTTCATCTCGATCGGCGACCTCGTGAAGCACAAGATGGACGAGATCGAGCACGAGGCCGCGGCGCTGCGCAATTACATCCAGACCGTGTGATCCTGCGCCAGCGGCTTGAGAAGCCGCGCGTTCGTGCCTAGATTGGGGCCATGTCCCAGCCGCTCACGCTCACCCCTTCCGCCGCGCAGCGGATCGCCAAGATCGCCGCGAAGCAGACCCGCCCCGCGATCCTGCGCCTCTCGGTGGAGGGCGGGGGCTGTTCGGGCTTCCAGTACAAGTTCGATCTCGCCGACGCGCCCGAGGCGGACGACAGCGTGAGCGAGACCGACGGCGTGAAGCTGGTGGTCGATCCGGTGAGCATCGATCTGGTCGGCGGCAGCGTGGTCGATTTCGTCGAGTCGCTGGGCGGCGCGGCCTTCCGCGTCGAGAACCCCAATGCGGCGGCGGGCTGCGGCTGCGGGTCGAGCTTCGGGATTTGAGTTAGACTCGGGCAGCCAATCGCGGCATCACCCGCGACCATGAAAATCGCCACCTTCAACATCAACGGCATCAAGGCGCGTGGCCCGCGCCTGATCGAATGGCTCGAAGAAACCCGCCCCGCGGTCGCCTGCCTGCAGGAAATCAAGACGCAGGACGAAGGCTTCCCGGCCGCCGATTTCGAGGCAATCGGTTACAGCGCGATCTGGCATGGCCAGAAAAGCTTCAACGGGGTGGCGATTCTGGTCGATTCCCGTGCAGGCTACACCCTCACCGAAGTGCAGCGCGGGCTGGGCATCCCCGGCCCCAATGAAGGCGACGAGGAACAGGCGCGCTACCTTGAAGCCGATGTCTCGGGCGTGCGCATTGCCTGCCTGTACCTTCCCAACGGCAACCCGCATCCGGGGCCCAAGTTCACCTACAAGCTGGCATGGATGGCGCGTTTGCGCGAACGCATGGCCGCGATCTGGGCCGAGGAAGTGCCTGCGGTGGTGCTCGGCGATTTCAACGTCATCCCGCACGATGACGATGTGTGGTCGGTAAAGGCGATGCAGGATGATGCGCTGATGCAGCCCGAAAGCCGCGCCGCCTATGCCCGGTTTCTCGCAGACGGGTGGACCGATGCGATCCGCACCCACAATCCGCGTGGGGGGGTGTGGACCTATTGGGATTATCAGGCGGGCGCCTGGCAGCGCGATCACGGCTTCAGGATCGACCACATCCTCTTATCGCCCGAATGTGCGGACCGGATGGAGGCCTGCGGCGTCGACAAGGCCTATCGCGGGCGCGAGAAAGCCAGTGATCACACGCCCGTTTGGGTGCGGCTGAAGCCCTAATCCTCGGATCCTTGTTACCCTCGCGGCGCTGCGCGCCGATCCCGCCCTCAAGTAGCGAAGCGGTGGGGCAACAAGCAATCGAGGATCAGCGATAGAAAATATGCCGGTCGATCTGGGCGAGGCGGGGCTTGGTGCGGCTCCAGCCGGGGCCGACATGGCGGGGGAGGGAAGAACACCGCGTCTTCTGCCTCGGATTCCCACAGGCCCCTGTTCAGCGATCTGCGCAACGGCAACCGCGCGGTCCCATGCGGCGCTGCCTTCGCGCACCGCGGGCATCCGGCTGCCGCGCATGAAGGAGAACTGGCCGGGCTGGGCCACGACACCGCAATAGGAACGCGGGAAGCGCCCGTCTTCGGTGCGGTTGATGATCACCTGCGCCACCGCAAGCTGGCCGGCGAGTTCTTCGCCGCGCGCTTCGAAATAGACCGCGCCGGCAAGGCAGCGCAGTTCTTCGTTCATCGGCGCATCGGTATCGATCATGCCGATCAGCTCGCGCAGCGAACCCGCTTCGGTCAACGTCGGCGCATCAGCGGCAGGCGCGGGCAGGGGCTGCACCACGGCTTCAGCGACATATTCGATTGTCTGGGGAACCAGCTCGGGCGCTTCAACCGGGGCGGGAGCGGTGAACTGGGCACTGGCGGCCTGCGCCAGAGCGGCGGCATCGGGGCCACCGGGGAACATCGTGGATGCGAATGCGAGGCCCGCAATCGCAGCAATCGTGGCAGTCTTGCGACTCATGTACTCTACTAATTCGGCGGTGAGCGCGCACGTGCGCAGGCGGGAACCTGTCCAGACCGTTACGGATATGGGGGGTTCGAAGAAGCCTGCCGGCCGCTCCCCGTCTGCGTGCTGGACAATCGGCCGAATTGCCGCCCTGCCAGCCTGTGCTAGGGAAGTGAGCGCGCCGTTAGCTGCATTGCCGCTTACGTCAACGCAATTCGTCGAGCTGTGCGACGAAGCGTTCCGGATCCGCGATATCCACCTCGATTAGCCAGGTATCTGGGTCCTGTGCCCGCCTGCGCGCCAGATATTCCGAAAATTCCGTTGGATTCTCAGTGTTTTCCCGCTTTGCGATAATAAACTTTCGTGAACCATCCAGCTGCGGCATTCTTTCATGCAGAACGCCGCCCCTGCCGTGACACAGGGTTACAACAAGGATCGTGCCCGCATCGCGTTCGCCCTTGGCAAGCACGGTTGCAAAACCACCCGCGGCCTCGGCCAGCCGGATAATCGCGCTGGCTTCAAGATGAGCAGGCAGCCTTGAATCCACGGCTAAAGCCCCGAAGGGCCGTCCGCGGCATAGCCGGGAAGGCTGGAGAGCGGGATGCGGCTTTTCATGAAGGTGCCGGTGCCGCGGCCGATTTCCTCGCCTTCGGCATCCACCAGCCGCGCTTCGGCCACAAACACCCGCCTCCGTCCGCTGACCCAGTGGCCTTCCGCCGTCACCTGGCCGGCACGCACCGGCTTGCTGAAAAACAGGTTGAAGCTGGTGGTCAGCAGGAAGCGATCGGTCACCAGCGAATTGGCCGCATAGAAGGCGGCATCATCGAGCATCTTGAAATAGATCGTCCCGTGCGCCGCGCCCGCCGCGTGGTAATCTTCGGGGGTGACAGTGAAAGTCAGCCGTGAACGCCCTTCGCCGGTGATGTCGAGGGCGCTGGCAAACTTGGCATTGACCGGGGCCGAGGCATAGAGCCGCTCCAGCGCCCGGTAATGCTGCTGCGCCCCGCTGGCCGGAGAGATCGCGTCACTTTCAGCCATGGTCGAAGGTTCGGATCAGGCCGCGTCGCGCAGGAACTGGTTGGTCAGCAGCGCATAGACCGCTTCGGTATCGGGCGCATCGGCAAGCATCTGAAGCGTGGTTTCATCCCGCGTCAGGCGCGAAATCGCGGCCAGCGCGTGGAGGTGCGTGGCGCCGGCATTTTCGGGCGATACCAGCCCGCACACCAGCGTCACGGGCCGCGCATCGGCAGCGGCAAAATCGATCGGCGCTTCCAGCCGGATCAGCGCCAGCGAAGGGCGGCGCACATCCTTGCTGCGGCAATGCGGGATCGCCACGCCGCGCCCGAAGCCGGTGCTCCCCAGCGCCTCACGCGCTTCGAGGTTTTCGAGCACCTCACCCTCGTCCAGCCCATAGGCACCGGCCAGAAGCTGCGCCGTTCGCGCAAGCACCTTGGGTTTGGTGTCGAGCCGGGCAAAGGCAATGGCCTGCGGTGAAAGAGCGAGGTTGACGTCCATGGCACAAATGATCCCGAAGCTGTGCGCACCCTGCATCCTGTGAGGAATGCTATTGGCGGTGATCCGGCCCGGCACTGCCCGCAAGGAACATTACCGAACCGGGGCGGTGCCCCCTCCTGCTACCGCCGCCTGAACCTTGAAAAAAGGCGGGCCTTGCCCTTACGGCAAGGCGGCCCCCGGTCCTATTTCGGCTCGACCCATCCGATCGAGCCATCGGCGCGCCTGTAGACCATATTATGCCGCCCCGTGCCAGCGTTTTTGAAAAACAGCGCGCCGGTGTTCCTCAGATCAAGCATCATCACCGCATCGGCAACGCTGGCGGTGGGGATATCGACACGGGTTTCGGCGATCACCAGCGGAGCATCGGCGACGACCTCTTCCTCCTCGTCCTCCTCGACCGCGAAGATAGTGTAGGCGGCTTCTTCCTCGCCGCGCGCATGATCGGCCTGTTCGTGGCGATCGGTCAGGCGGCGCTTGTAGCGGCGCAGCTGCTTTTCGATCTTGCCCACCGCATCATCGAAGGCAACGTGAGCATCATGCGCACTGCCTTGCGCCTTGAGGATCAGGCCCTGCATCACATGGGTGACGATATCGCAGGTAAAGGCACCTGCCGGGGCCTTGCCGAAGGTCACGTGGCTGGAAATGGCGCGGTCGAAATACTTGTCGACGATAGCGCCCAGCCGGTCTGCGGCGTGGGCCTGAAGCGCGCTGCCGGTGTCCATCTGGTGGCCCGAAATCCGAATATCCATGAAGCGTAGTCCTCCCGTCTGATGAGGATCCCAAGAAAGGTGCGGGGCAAAATGCCCTCGGCGCGTCGGGCCTTCAGGAAGTCCAGATCGCGCCCTTGATGTCCGCGATGAACGCGGCGTGGCGTTCCAGCTCCTCCGGGCTGGCAACATGGGGACGAGGTTCGCGCCGGGGCTTGTCCGCGGACGGACGGTGCCAGGGCGCATTGGGGGTGAACTGCGTGAGCGCAGGGCTGTCCGCCCCGGCGCCGGGCGCGGCATCGGCGCCGGAAGCGATCAGGCTCAGCCCGATCTGGCGCCCGCCAGTCAGCTCGACATAGACCTGCGCGAGCAATTCGGCATCCAGCAGCGCGCCGTGCTTGACCCGGTGCGAACGATCAATCCCGTAGCGGGTGCACAGCGCATCAAGGCTGAGCTTGGCCCCCGGATGCCGCTTGCGCGCGATGGCGACGGTATCGACCATCCGGTCCATGGCTATTGGCGTGCGACCGGCCAGTTCCAGCTCGTTGTTGAGAAAGCCGAAATCGAACCCGGCATTATGCGCAACAAGGTTCGAATCCCCGAGGAATTCGAGCAATTCGTCCGCCACTTCGGCAAAGCGCGGCTTGGCGCTGAGGAAGGCGATGCTGAGGCCGTGGACGCGTTCCGCCTCTGCCGGCATATCGCGATCGGGGTTGAAATAGGCGTGGAAGGTGCGGCCCGTTTCCACCCGGCCGACCATTTCGATGCAGCCGATTTCCACCATGCGGTCCCCTGTTTTGGGATCGAGTCCGGTGGTTTCGGTGTCGAAAATGACCTCACGCATTTCAGGGACTATCCTCTTATCATCGGGCACTTGCAAGCGTTGCTTTATGTTCAAAGTGAGGCAATCAGCGCCTCGACCTGAGCCCGCGTCTGATCGAGCGAAGTGCCGGTATCGATGACATGGTCGGCCCGATTGCGCTTGTGGGTATCGTGGAGTTGCAGCCCGAAGATATGCGCGAATTTCTGCTCGGTCATGCCGGGGCGGGCAAGCACGCGGGCGCGCTGCACGGCCTCGGGAGCGGAGACGACGACGATGGTATCGACCGCTTCGTGCCCGCCCTTTTCGAACAGCAGCGGGATATCGAAGACCACGGCGCGCTTGTCATGGTGGGCCTCAAGGAAGGCTGCACGCCGTGCCGCCACCGCCGGATGGACAATCGCCTCCAGCCGGTGGAGCGCCGCCTTGTCGGCAAACACCTGATGGCCCAGCCGGTCCCGGTCAACGCCTTCAGGCCCGGTCGATCCGGGGAAGGCCGCTTCGATGGCCGCAACCAGTTCGCCGCCCGGCCCCTGCATGGCGCGCACCTCGGCATCGGCATCGAACACCGGGATGCCGGCTTCTGCAAACATCTGGGCAACGGTCGATTTGCCCATGCCGATGCTGCCGGTGAGGCCGATGATGGTGGGACGGGTCATTGGGTCAGCAGGGCTCGCAATTGCGCGTCGTGTTCACGCGGGGGCGCCGCACCGAAGAACCGTTCGAAGGCGATGGCGGCCTGACCGATCAGCATCGACAGGCCATCGATCGTGCGGTGCCCGCTGGCCCGCGCCGTCTGGAGGAGCGGCGTGTCGAGCGGGGCAGTGACGATGTCATAGGCGATGGCGCGGGGCGGGGCATGGCTCCAGTCAAAGGGCAGCGGGGGCTGGCCTGCCATGCCAAGCGAGGTCGCGTTGACGATCAGATCAAGACAGCCCTCGCGATCGTCGAAGGCAAAGTCGGTGGCCTCGGCGAAATGGGCAAGCGGGGCGGTGTGGTGCTCGCCCTTGGGGGCCAGTTCATCCAGCAAGGCACGCGCCTTGGCAGGGTCTCGCCCGGCGACAACCAGCGTGAAGCCTTCGTTTGCCAGCGCACTGATGATCGCCCGCGCCGCGCCGCCGGTGCCGATGATGCGGGCCATGCGGAAATAATGGGTCTGCGCAAGGTCGGCCCTGAGGGGCTCCAGAAACCCGCTTGCATCGGTGTTGGTGCCCATCAGACCCGCGGCAGACCCCCCACCGACCCCTGCCAGAACCGTGTTCACAGCGCCAATCTGGTCGGCGGGAGCCTCGATCCGGTCAAGCAGCGGGATGATCGCCTGCTTGTGCGGCATGGTGACATTGCACCCGCGCCACATCGGATCTTGCCGACGCTCTGCGAGGTAGGCGGGGAGCTGTTCGGGGGTGACATGGGCCGCGCGATAGGCCGCTTCGATCCCCAGCTTTTCGAGCCAGAAATTGTGGATTTTCGGGGACTTGGACTGGGCGATCGGATCACCGATCACCTCGGCATAGGGTCTTTCAGGGGCTGTCATGCCAGTAGCACCCCTTCCTCGCGCAGCGCGCCCAGCAAGGGCAGCAGCGGCATGCCGAGCACGGTGAACTGATCACCTTCGATCGCCTCGAACAGCTGCACACCGGGGCCTTCGATCCGGAAGGCGCCAACGGTATGGCCAATGGCGGGCCATTCAAGGCTCAGATAATGCGTGATAAATTCCGGCGAGAGCGGGCGCACATGAAGGCGCGCGATGCTGGCGTGGCTCCACAGACAGCCCCCGTCCTCAACCAGCGCGGCGGCCGAATGGAGTTCCATCACCCGCTGCGAAAAGAACGCCAGATGCTCAGCCGCCTCGTCCCGTGAACGCGGCTTGTCGAACCGGCGGCCTTCGCACACCACCAGAGAATCCGACCCCAGGACAAGGGCTTGGCGGTGAAGTGCGGCCACCGCCGCGGCCTTGGCAACGCTGAGAGCCTCGGCCACTTCGGCAGGCTGAGCGCCCGCAAGACCGGCCTCCACCGCACGTTCGTCAATATCGGCGGGGATCGATTCATAAGCCACCCCGGCAGCATCGAGCATCGCCCGGCGCGAGGCGGATTTGCTGGCGAGAATCAGGGGCCTGGTCATATCGGCTTACCCACCCCGCCTTCGCTGGCAGGCTTGCGATCACGTTCCTGCGCCAGTCGGATGATGGCAGCGGCGGTTTCCTCAATCGAGCGGCGGGTCACATCGATCACCGGCCAGCCATTATCGCCGAACATCCGCCGGGCAAATTGCAGTTCGGCCTTGACGCGATCATTGTCGACATAGGCCGTTTCCGTGGCTTCATTGAGCGATAACAGGCGGTTGCGCCTGATCTGGATGAGCCGTTCAGGGCTGGTCGTCAGGCCCACCACCAGCGGATGGCGCAATCGGTAAAGCGTCTGCGGCGGCGGGCTTTCCACCACCAGCGGGATATTGGCGACCTTGTAGCCGCGATTGGCGAGGTAGATCGAAGTCGGCGTCTTGGACGAGCGCGAAACGCCGACCAGCACGATATCGGCCTGCTCCCACTCCTCGTGCCCGATCCCGTCATCATGGGCGATGGTGTACTGGATCGCGTCCACCCGCTTGAAATAGCTCTCGTCCATCATGTGCTGGCGGCCGGGGCGGCCATGCGCCTCCTGCCCGAGCTGCGCTTCCAGAGCGGCGGTCACCTGATCGAGCACCGGCACTGCCGGCAGGCCAAGATGGCGGCAATGCTCCTCCAGCCGCTTGCGGGTATCGGGATTGACGAGGGTGTAGAACACCAGCCCCGGATGCGCGGCAAGATCGGGCACGATCCGGTCAAGATGCTGCAAGGACCTGACCATCGGCCAGAAATGGCGATTGACCGAAGGGTTATCGAACTGGGCAAGCGCCGCCTTGGCGATCATCTCCAGCGTCTCGCCGGTCGAATCCGATACCAGGTGGAGATTGAGTCGGTTCATGCGGGATGCGCCCTGTGGACAGATCGCGGCATAAACCACGGGAGAGGCTGACGGACAAGCTGTGGGGCACTTTTCATGCCCACAACCGGCCTTTTCACAGGGGTATTTGCCCACACGGGACAAGATTTGTCGACAGGCTGTGAAGAACAGGGATAAAGCTGACTTGACGTCCAATCCGTGCGGATTCGGTGGGGGAATGAGTCAGAGGGGCAGGCTGGGGGTAATCGGGCAAAGTCCGGTAATTCCCGCTTTCCACAGGGCCAACAGACTCCATCCATCCTTTAAAAATTAGTTATTATTGGTCTAAGGAACCCTATGCCAGGTCCGCTTCTCGATACGCTCAAAGGTCACCGCCAACCCGTTGCCCCCGTGTGGCTCATGCGGCAGGCGGGGCGCTATCTGCCTGAATACCGGGAACTTCGCGCTGAAAAGGGCGGCTTTCTCGAACTGGTTTACGATAGCGAGGCGGCGGCGGAAATCACCGTGCAGCCGATCCGGCGCTTCGGATTCGATGGGGCGATCCTGTTTTCCGATATCCTGATTGTCCCTCACGCGATGGGGCAGGGGCTGACCTTTGCGGCCGGCGAAGGGCCGCATCTTGCGCCGACCTTGCTGGAGGTTGGGCTCGACAGCTTTACCGCTGCCTTCGAACGGTTCGAGCCAGTTTATGAAACCGTGCGCCGCACCCGTGCCATGATCGGCCCGGAGGTGACCATGCTGGGCTTTGCGGGGAGCCCCTGGACGGTCGCAACCTACATGATCGCAGGCGAAGGTTCCAAGGATCAGGGCCCGGCGCGGCTGCTGGCCTATCGGGACCCTGCGCATATGCAGGCGATCATCGATGCGATCATCGATGTTTCGGTGACTTACCTGCGCGGCCAGATCGATGCCGGTGCAGAAGCGGTGCAGCTGTTTGACAGCTGGGCAGGCAGCCTTGCGCCGGATCAGTTTGAAAAGTGGGTGGTAGCCCCCAATGCCGCGATCACGGCAAAGCTCAAGGAAACGCACCCCGATACGCCCGTGATCGGCTTTCCCAAGGGTGCAGGCGCGAAGCTGCCCGCCTATGCCCGCGAGACGGGGGTGGATGCGGTCGGCCTTGATGAAACGCTCGATCCGGTCTGGGCGCACCAGAGCCTGCCTGCCGGAATGCCGGTGCAGGGCAATTTCGATCCGCTGCTGCTGGAAGCAGGCGGCCCGGCCCTGGCGGCGCGGGTGAAGACCATCATCGCCGCCTTCGAAGATCGTCCGCACGTCTTCAATCTTGGCCACGGGATCGGCCAGTTCACGCCGATTTCCCATGTCGAGGAACTGCTCGCGGCCCTGAGAAATCCGGCGAGAGGCTGAGGATATGCAGGCTGTGCTTTCGGACATCTACCTATTCCTCAAATCGGGCCATGTGATCTTCATGGTGTTCTGGATGGCGGGTCTGTTCATGCTGCCGCGCCAGTGCATCTACATGCTCGATCACGCACCGGGATCGCCGGGTGAGGCCAAGTGGGCGGTGCGGATGGGGAAGCTGCGCAAGATCATCCTCACGCCTTCGCTGGCTATCGTCTGGGTGCTGGGCCTGTCGATGGCCTATGGCGGGGAATGGTTCACCGCAGGCTGGCTCCACGCCAAGCTGACGCTGGTGCTGGCGATGACCGGCTATCATGGCTGGCTGGTCGGGCAGACGAAGAAGATGGCGCGCGGGGAGCGCCCGCTGTCCGAAAAGACCCTGCGCATGATTGGCGAGGTGCCCGGGCTCCTGCTGATCCTCATCGTGCTGCTGGTCTATCTCAAGCCCTTCTGAGCGGGTGCCCAGACCTGATCCAGACCCCTTGTTGACCGCCTTTCGCCCTTCCATCGCCCCCCTTCGAATGCCGATTGACCTCGGCTTGCCGCGGTCCTATCTCGTGCCCACCTATCCGGTAACCGCAGCAGCGCACGCTCTGCACGGTCTGCTTTCTCCAAGCCCAGCCCCGCCGACAAGGGGCACCGCCTGCCACAGGCGGGACTGACCAGCCGGCCACTCCTGACTTTCGGAAATACAAAATGCATCTCAAGGACTTAAAGCGAAAGACCCCGGCCGAGCTGGTGGCGATGGCCGAAGAACTGGGCGTCGAGGGCGCCTCGACCATGCGCCGGCAGGATCTGCTGTTCTCGATCCTGCGCGAACTTGCCGAGGACGAGGAATACGAAGAAAAGATCATGGGCATCGGCACCATCGAGGTGCTGCAGGACGGCTTCGGCTTCCTGCGCAGCCCCGAGGCGAATTACCTCGCCGGGCCCGACGATATCTATGTTTCGCCCAACCAGGTCCGCCGTTGGGGCCTGCGCACGGGTGACACCGTGGAAGGCGAAATCCGCGCGCCGCGCGATGGTGAGCGTTACTTCGCGCTGACCAGCCTTGCGAAGGTCAATTTTGACGATCCCGATGCCGTCCGCCTGCGCACCAATTTCGATAACCTCACCCCGCTCTATCCCGATCAGAAGCTGACGCTCGACACGCTCGATCCGACGGTGAAGGACAAGAGCGCGCGGGTGATCGATATCATCGCCCCGCAGGGCAAGGGCCAGCGTGCGCTGATCGTGGCGCCGCCGCGCACGGGTAAGACCGTGCTGCTCCAGAACATCGCCAAGGCGATCACCGACAACCACCCGGAAGTGTTCCTGATTGTCCTGCTGGTCGATGAACGTCCGGAAGAAGTCACCGACATGCAGCGCAGCGTGAAGGGTGAGGTGATTTCCTCCACCTTCGATGAACCGGCCAACCGCCACGTTCAAGTCGCTGAAATGGTTATAGAAAAAGCCAAGCGTCTGGTTGAGCACAAGCACGATGTTGTGATCCTGCTCGATTCGATCACGCGCCTTGGCCGGGCCTACAACACTGTCGTGCCCAGCTCGGGCAAGGTGCTGACCGGGGGTGTGGATGCCAATGCATTGCAGCGTCCCAAGCGGTTCTTTGGCGCGGCGCGCAACATCGAGGAAGGCGGCAGCCTCTCGATCATCGCCACCGCGCTGATCGACACCGGCAGCCGCATGGACGAGGTCATCTTCGAAGAGTTCAAGGGCACCGGTAACTCGGAAATCGTGCTTGATCGCAAGGTATCCGACAAGCGCATCTTCCCGGCGCTCGATGTCGGCAAGTCCGGCACCCGCAAGGAAGAGTTGCTGGTCCAGAAGGACAATCTGTCAAAGATGTGGGTGCTGCGCCGCATCCTGATGCAGATGGGCACCGTAGACGCGATGGAATTCCTGCTCGACAAGATGAAGGATTCCAAGACCAACGAAGATTTCTTCGCGACGATGAACCAATAGGGGGCATGAACCAGTAGGGGCAGCCTGCAACGGGCCGGGGGATCGGGCCGGAACTGACGGACGGGAAAAGTGCTCAGCCAGTATCTCTACATCAGCACCGCGCCGACCCTGTCGCGCGACGAGGTGGACGCGATCCTCGCCACCAGCGCGCGCAACAATCCGGCGCGGGGCATCACCGGCCTCCTGCTCTACAACGGCCGCAACTTCCTACAGCTCATCGAGGGCGAGGAGGAGGAGCTGGTGGCGCTGATGCTCCGCATCACCGAGGATGCGCGCCACAGCGGCATCACCGTGCTCGACCGCCGCGCCATCGAGGCACGCGCCTGCCCCGACTGGGCGATGAAGCGCGTGCTGATCGCCGAGAGCATCGCCAGCCGCCCCGAGATGCCCCACCCGGAACCGCCCGAAGGCCTCGCCCCGGAAATCCGCAAGATGATCATGAACTTCGCGGTGCTGAACTAGCGACGCGGCTCATGGTGCGGCACGTTGTCCTGACGGGCGCACCGGGAGCGGGAAAGACCACCCTGCTCGATGCGGCGGCTGCGGCCGGCGTCGCGACCTCGCCCGAGGTCGCGCGCGAGCTGCTTCGCCAGCCGGGCGGCATGGCCCTGCGCGCCGAGGACCCGCTCGGGTTTGCCGAGGCCATGCTCGAGGGGCACCGCCGCGAATACGAGCGCTTCGCCGCCTTCGGGCAGCCGGTCGTGTTCGATCGCGGCTTTCCCGACGTCGCGGGGTTTCTCGACCTTGCAGGCCTGCCGGTGCCGCGCTCGGTCGACCGGGCCTGCCGCACCTGGCGCTACACGGGGCCGGTCTGGCGCGCGCCCGCATGGGCCGAGATCTACCGGCCCGACAGCGAGCGGATCCAGGACTTCGCGCAAGCCGCCGCGAGCGACCGCGCGGTGACCGCAGCATGGCGGCGCTACGGCTACGATGTCGCCGACCTGCCGCTCGCCCCGGTGGCGGATCGCCTCGCGCTGGTCATCGCCGGGCTCTAGCCCTTGGCGCTGGCGAGCTGCGCCGCCATCATCTCCCAGATCTTGTTGATGGCCTTCAGCGGTCGCACCATCACCTTGAAATCGCTGATCTTTCCTTCCGAATTCCAGCGGATGATGTCGACACCATTGATGGCGATCCCGTCGAGCTCGGTGATGAATTCGAGCATCGCCTCCTCGCCGTCCACCAGCTCGCGGACATAGCGGAAGCTGTCATTGCCGAGGACGTGCGAGGCGGCGACCAGATAGGCCATCACCACGGGCTTGCCCGCCTGCGGCGTGTGCACCACGGGCGAGTGGAACACCGCATCCTCGGCCAGCAGCTCCGCGAGGACGGCCGGATCGGCGCCCCCCTCCATATAGGCGTGCCACCGCGCGAGGCCGTCATGGGCCTTGCTCATATGCGTCCTCCTTCGCCCGGCCATCCGAGCAGCACGTCGCCTCCGGGCGCATCCTCGAGCCGCAGGGGCGGGCTGCGCTTCTTGCGCCGTTTCGTGCCCACCATGTCGTAGGCCTGGTCCCCGCCGTCCCGCCGCAGCCGCATCCTGCGGGTGACGAGATCGCCGGTCAGCAGGTTCCAGCTCGCCTCGCTCCCGTCATGCGCGAAGGTGCGGCTGTAGAGCGTCGCGTCGAGCCCGATCAGCCGCATCGCGCCGAGCGTCGCGTCCCAGCGGAAGCGGTGGGTCGAGGCAATCGCGGTGGTGCCGCCATTGAGATCCTCGAACAGCAGCACCGCGCCCTTCGCCTCGAGCGTCGCGGGGACCAGCGGCCAGGCCTCGAGCGCCAGCACCTGCGCCGGGTTCGTGCCCGCGCCCGCGCGGCTCGTGACCACCCGCAACTCGCGCATCTCCTCGCCGCGCGCGACATAGGCG
>JAGKSZ010000004.1 GCA_018991295.1 Porphyrobacter sp.
GGGGGTGTGGGGGGGGGGGGGGGGGGGGGGGTGGTGGGGGGCGGGGTGGGGGGGGTGGGGGGAGGGGGGGGGGGGGGGGGGGGGGGGAGGGAGGGGGGGGGGCCGCGGGGCGGGGGGGTGGGGGGGGGGGGGGGGGGGGGGGGGGTGGGGGGGGGGGTGGGGGGGGGTGGGGGGGGGGTCTAGCTGGGCCCGGGCGAAGGCCAGCAGCCCGCCATAGGTCTCAAGCATTTCGCCATCGACATCATCATCCTCGATGACGATGCCCAGCCGGTCTTCCATTTCGGTGAGCAGCCCTGCGACCGCCATCGAATCCAGTTCGGGCAGGTGGCCGAACAGGCCCGATTCCGGCCCGAAGCCCTCCGCCTGTGCCGGGTCAAGGCCCAGCACATCGGCGATCAAGCCCTTGAGTTCCCGGTCAAGGCCCGCCTCGTCCAGATTGTGCGAAATGGTCATCCCTTTGCAAAGGTCCTGTGTTGTCGCGCCGTGGCGGCGGGGCTTAGCCATGCGCTGGCCCGCGTGCAAGCATTGCAGCCCTGCGCAGCCACCGCTTGGCCAGCGGCAGCCAGGCCCGGGGGGCGGCCGGATCAAGGCAATCGATACGCCAGCGTTGGCGCACCTCCTCCATCCAGTCGGCCTTGTAGCTCTGGTCCCCGGTGCCGAAATCGACAAGGCCGACGCGGTCTGTGTCGATCACATGGGCAAATAGTGCGGCGGTCAGCGTGGTCCCGGCCGACAGGGCCTTGTGGCTTTCGAGATAGGCAAGCTTGTGGATATAGGCGACGCCGTTCTCCACCGTCCACGCCTGCGCGGCGACCGCGACACCTTCGGCCCGGGCGATCCCGAGCCTCAGGCGGCCGGCTGCGCCTTCGTTTTCGGCAAAGGCGCGCAGCATCGCAGGCTGATCTTCGGCCGGTTTCCAGCTGGCGGCATAAATCGCCTCGTAATCGGCCCACACGCCTTCATCGAAGTGGGTGAGCACCTCCACTTCGACCTTCTTGGCCTTGCGTTTGAATGTGGTGCGCAACGGGCCGGGGCGGGTTTCCCAATATTCGGCAAAGCTGCGGCCCTTGACGCGCAGCACGTGGTTGATGTCGCATGGCTCCACCGCCACCTGCCACCCGGCAGCGCGGAAAGCACGGGCGAGGCGCTGGGCCGAGCCATCTTCATCGGGCACGGGTTCAAGCGTCACCCGGTGTCCGCGCGATTTCAATTGGCGGGCGATGGCTTCAAGCAGCCGGTCACCCGCAGCGCCTGCCGGCGCCAGTTCGCGCCAGGTGAAGCTGTACCAGTTGCGCAAGGGGGTGATGTGCCCGCGATCCTCGGTAAGCGCGAGAGCGGCGCTTTCGCCGGACGAATCGCTGGCCAGCGCGATCAGCGGCACCAGCCCTGTTTCGGCCAGCAGCGCAAACCACTCCGCCCGGTCGAAGGGCGCAGTCGTCTGCCCGCCAGACAGCGCTTGCAAGACGTTAACGCTATCGTGATACCGCGCTTCGATCACAGGAAAGAATGCTCCAAACCATGCCCATTAACGCCGATCCTACTGCCTTGCCGCTGGACCACATCGCGGAACGCGCGGTGGCGGCAGGACGCGGGCAGGACCCGGCGCTGGTGCTTCGGGACGGCACCCTTAACCACAATCAGTTAAGACAGCGTGTCGCGCGGCTTGCCGGGTGGCTGGCGCAGATGGTGCCGGAACGCGGCGCGCGCGTTGCAAGCTGGGCGGCCAAGGGTGAAGTCACCTGTCTGTTGCCGCTGGCCGCCGCGCGGGCCGGGCTGGTGCACGTGCCGATCAACCCGCTTTTGAAGCGCGCACAGGCGGCGCATATTCTGGCCGACAGCGGCACGCGGCTGCTGATCGGCACGGGTTCGCGCCTTGCCTCGCTGGAGCCCGGCGATCTGCCCCCCGGATGCGCGGCCCTTGGTGAGGCTGAGGCATTGGCGGCGGCAGAGGCGGCCGGGCGGGAACTGCCACCTTCCGGGGCCGATCCGCAGGAACTTGCCGCGATCCTTTATACCTCAGGCTCCACCGGGCGGCCCAAGGGGGTGATGCTCAGCCATGCCAATATGTGGCTGGGCGCGGTCAGTGTGGCCGATTATCTGGGGCTGGCAGCCGATGATGTGACGCTGGCGGTGCTACCGCTGTCCTTCGATTACGGGCAGAACCAGCTGCTTAGCACATGGTATGCAGGCGGATGCGTGGTGCCGCTCGATTTCCTGTTCCCCAAGGATGTGGCCAAGGCCTGCGTCAAGCATGGGGTGACGACACTGGCTGCCGTGCCGCCCCTGTGGGTGCAGCTGACCGAGGCCGAGTGGCCCGAGGAGGCGCGCAAACCCCTCAGGCGGCTGACCAACAGCGGCGGCGCGCTGACGGTGGATCTGGTGCGCAGCCTTCGGGGGATGTTCCCCGATGCGCGCCTGTTTCCGATGTATGGCCTGACCGAGGCGTTCCGTTCGACCTTCCTCGATCCCGCGCTGGTCGATACCCACCCGACCTCGATGGGCAAGGCGATCCCCTTTGCCGAGATCCTGGTGGTGAACGATGCGGGCGGAATCGCCGCCGATGATGAGGAAGGCGAGCTGGTGCATTGCGGCCCGCTGGTGGCGCAGGGCTATTGGCAGGACCCTGAGCGCACGGCGGAACGCTTCAAGCCTGCGCCTGCGGCCTCGCACTATGGCGGGATGGCGGTGTTTTCGGGCGACCGGGTGAAGCGATCGGCAGAGGGCCTGCTTTATTTTGCCGGGCGGCGCGATGCGATGATCAAGAGCGCGGGCAACCGCATCTCGCCGCAGGAGGTCGAGGAAGCCGCGCTTGCCACGGGGCTGGTGGCCGAGGCGGTGGCGCTGGGCGTGCCGCATGCGCGGCTTGGGCAGGCGGTGCATCTGGTGGTGCGCGGCGATGCGGGCGGGGCTGAGGAATTGCCCAAGCGATTGCAGCGTGACCTGCCCAATTTCATGCAGCCGCAGATGATCCATTGGCGCGATGCCATGCCGCTGAACCCCAATGGCAAGATCGACCGCACGGCTTTGCAGGCGGAACTGAACAAGGAATATGGCGCATGAAGCCCGTTGGCCCGATCCCCCCCGGCTTTGAGACCATCGACGGCGAACTCGCCATTGCGGGCCGGCGTGCAAGCGATCTGGTGGCAGAGGCCGGGCGCACGCCGCTGTTTGTCTATTCGCGCGCGCTGCTCGATTCCCGCGTGGCGCAATTGCGCGCCGCCTTGCCGCAGCGGATCGGCGTGAATTTTGCCGTGAAGGCCAATCCGCACCCTGCGGTTATCGCCCACATGGCGGGCCAGGTGGACGGGTTCGACATCGCCTCATCGGGCGAACTGGCGCTGTGCATCGCTGCCGGGATTGACCCGCGCCGCATCAGCTTTGCCGGCCCCGGCAAGCGCGACGATGAGCTGGAGGCCGCGATTGCCGCAGGCGTCACCCTCAATTGCGAGAGCGAGGGCGAAGGGGCCCGTGCCATCGCCATCGGCCAGCGTCTGGGCAAGCCCCCGCGCATTGCGGTGCGGGTCAACCCCAGCTTCGTGATGACCGGATCGGGCATGAAGATGGGCGGCGGGGCCAAGCAGTTCGGGGTTGATGCCGAACGCGTCCCGGCGCTGGCAAAGCGTCTGATCGGCGAAGGGGCCGAGTGGCGGGGCCTCCACATCTTCACCGGCAGCCAGACCCTTTCGGCCGATGCGATCATCGAGGCGCAGGGCAATGTCCTGGCGCTGGCGGCCGAGCTTGCCGAGGCGATTGGCGCAGGCCTGCCCAAGCTCAACATGGGCGGGGGGCTGGGGATTCCCTATTTTCCGGGCGATACGCCGGTCGATCTCCCCCGCGTCGGCGCGGCGCTGGCCGAGCGGGTGGCGGACCTGCCGCCGGTGCTGGCCGAAACCGAATTGTGCATGGAACTGGGGCGCTATCTGGTGGGCGAGGCGGGGGTCTATCTGACCCGCATCATCGACCGCAAGGAAAGCCACGGGGTGACCTTCCTCGTCACCGATGGGGGCCTGCATCACCAGCTGGCGGCATCGGGCAATTTCGGCACGGTGGTGCGCCGCAACTACCCTTCCGCCATCGCCACGCGTTACGGCGCCGAGGCGGTCGAGGAGGTCAATATCGTCGGCTGCCTGTGCACGCCGCTCGATCGGCTTGCCGATAACGCCATGATGCCGCGCGCCGAGGTGGGCGATCTCGTCGCGGTGTTCTGCGCCGGGGCTTACGGCGCCAGCGCATCGCCCAGCGCGTTTCTGGGACATGGCCCGGCAGCCGAAATCCTGGTCTGACAGGCAGGATTAACCGCCCGCGTTAACCGCAGGCCGGGCGGTGTCCCGATCCGGGATAGACCCGCATTCGGCACTGTATAACTAACAATATGTTCACCATTTCCGGCCACAAGAAGCCCGATATCCGGGTGTTTCCGTGGCGCAGGTCGCTCCTGCGCGCCAGCGGGATGCTCAAACGCAATGGCCAAGGATCCACGACCAATGTTCCACCGTCCCCACCTTTCGCGCCTCGCTCTTGCCAGCGCCCTGGCAGCATCGCTGGCGGCCTGTGCGAGCGGCGGCAAGGAACTGCCAGCGGCAAGTTATGGCGATGGCAGCGTGGCGCCTTCGGAAGAATACACCATCGGCCCGCTTGACGAGATCACCATCCACGTCTGGCGCAACCCTGAACTCAGCGCCGACAAGGTCCGCGTGCGCCCCGACGGGCGGCTGACGATCCCGCTGGTGCAGGACATCCCGGCGGTGGGCAAGACCGCGACCCAGCTTCAGGAATACATCGCAGGCGAGCTGTCGAAATATATCGAACAGCCGATCGTCTCGGTGATCGTCAACACGCCCGAAGGCAACTTCACCCAGCAGGTGCGTATCATCGGCGCGACCCCGCAACCCGCATCGCTGCCGTTCCGCGCCAACATGACCGCACTGGACGCCATGATCGCGGTCGGCGGGCTCAATGAATTTGCCGCCGGAAACCGCGCCAAGCTGATCCGCCTCAACCGCGAAACCGGCACCCAGACCGAATACCGCCTGCGCCTGTCGGATCTGATCCGCAAGGGCGATTCCAGCGCCAATGTCATGCTCAAGCCCGGCGATACGATCATCATCCCCGAGAGCCGGTTCTAAGGGGGCGCAAGGGGGATGAGCGAACTCTTTGACGAACTGCGCGCGGCGCTGTGGTCGGTGTGGCACCGGCGCTGGATTGCGCTGCTGGTGGCCTGGGGCGTGTGCCTTGCCGGGTGGCTGGTGGTCAGCATGATCCCCAATTCCTACGAATCCAAGGCGCGCGTCTATGTCGATGTGCAGGATTACCTCTCCAAGCAGCTCGGCATTGCCGGTGACAGCAAGGAGCAGATTGCCCAGGTCCGCCAGACCCTGTCGAGCGCCAAGAACCTTGAAAAGGTCGTCACCACCACCCGTCTTGGTCAGGGCCTGACCGAGCGCGGCGCGATTGATGCTGCCGTCTCCGAACTCGAAAAGAAGGTCAAGGTGACGAGCGAGCAGGAAACCCTGTTCGAAATCACCGCCACCGTGGGCCGCAGCGATCTCAGCGATGCCGAGAACGCCGTGCTGGCGCGCGATGTGGTGCAGAAGCTGCTCGATATCATGCGCGAGGAATATGTGATCGGCAATCGCGTGGGCATCAGCACCGCGATCGAGGATCTCGATCGCCAGCTCGATGAACGCAAGGCCGAACTGGAACAGGCCGAACAGCGCCGCCTGACCTTCGAAGCGCAATATCCCGATCTGGTCGGCGGTTCGGACAGCCTGTCGAACAAGGTCCAGCAGGCGCGTTCCGAAGTGCGCAATGTCGAGGCGGATCTGGCGGCTGCCGAAAGCGGGCTTGCCGCAATCTCCGGCCAAATTGCCAGCACCCCGCGCACGATCAGCGGCGGACGCGAGGCCACCGGGCCGCGCGCTGCCCTGCTTCAGGCGCAGACCCAGCTTGCCGAACTGCGCGCTCGCGGGTTGACCGATAGCCACCCCGATGTGGTCGCCACCACCAAGCAGGTGGGCCTGCTTGCCAAGCAGGCGGCCGCTGCCGGCGAAGATGCGGGCGGCACGCCCAATCCTGCCTATGCCTCGCTGGTGGCGATCCGTTCCGAACGGCAGGCCACGGTCGAAGCCCTGCAGGCCCGGCGTGCGGCGCTCCAGAGCAATTTTGCCGCTCTGATGGCAAGTCAGGCCAGCGAGCCTGCGGTTGCAGCCGAGGCCAACCGCATCAGCCGCGATTACGATGTGCTGCGCAAGAATTATGAAAAGCTGCTCGAAGACCGTGAGGCGCTGCGCACGCGCGGCAAGGTTGAGGACAAGGCCGGGCAGTTCCGGTTCGATATCATCCAGCAGCCTTCCGTACCGCGCAAGCCTGCCGCGCCCAATCGGCCGCTGCTGCTGTTTGGCGTGCTGATCGTCGGGATCGGTGCGGGCGTTGCGGGGGCCTGGGCGCTGAGCCAGCTCAAATCGAGCTTTGCCACGCCGCAGAAGCTGGAGCGCGCCTTCGATCTGCCGGTGATCGGCGCGATTTCGCTGACGGTTTCGGATGCTGCACGTGCGGTGGAAGCGCGGCGGCTCAAGCAATTTGCCGGGGCCTGCGCGGGGCTTGCCGGAATGTTGGTGATCCTGCTTGCGATCGAGTTCGTCTCGGTCGGGGCAATGGCCTGAGGACGGGGCGACAGACATGACCGATCAGGGCAAGATCAACCGCGAAGGCGCAAGGCCGGCATCGCTGTTCGAACGGGCCGATGCCGCATGGGGCCTCGATCCGCGTGAGCGTGCGCCACGGGTTCCGCCGGTTCCGCTGGATATTCCGCCAGTGCCAGCGGCCCTGCGCCGCCCGGTTGCGCCGCAGGCTGCGCCGCAGCCTGGGCAGGCCGCACCGCAGGCCGCACCGCAGGCCGCGCAATCTGCATCTGCTACCCCGGCACCGCGTGCGGTTGTCTTTTCCGGGCCTGATGTGGCGATCGACCGCGAACATCTGCGCGATGGCGGGCTGATCGTGCCGGAAGACCCGGTGACCGGCCTTCTCGAAGAATTCCGCATCGTCAAACGCGAACTGCTGGCCGATGCACGCACCGGCGCTTCGGCGCGCTCGCGGCGTATTCTTGTGTGTTCGCCCCATTCGGGCGAGGGCAAGACCTATTGCGCTGCAAATCTTGCGATTGCCCTTGCGGCCGAGCGCAATCTTGAGGTGCTGCTGGTGGATGCCGATGTGGTCCAGCCGAGCATCACCGAACGCTTCGGGATCGAGGATGCACGCGGGCTCATGGACGCGCTCGCCGATCCGCGGGTGCTGCCTGAAAGCCTGGTCCTGCGCACCGATATCGAAGGGCTGTTCGTGCTGCCTGCGGGCACGGCCACATCGAACGATGCCGAATATCTGGCCAGCACCCGCACTGCCGAAGTGCTGGACCGCCTGACCGAGGGTGCCCCCGATCGCATCGTGATTTTCGATACGCCGCCGGCGCTTGCCGCATCGGCTGCTGCCGAGCTTGCCCAGCACGTCGGGCAGGCGCTGCTGGTGGTGCGCGCCGACGAGACGAGCCGGGCGGCGCTGGAAGATGCCCAGCAGCTGCTTTCGGCCTGCGCGGACATCAAATTGCTGCTCAACGCCGCGCGCTATAGCCCATCCGGGCGGCGCTTCGGTTCCTATTATGGCGCGAAGGGGAAATGACCATGCGTGCCCGCACAATCGCTTCTGCATTGCTCACCGCCGGGCTTGTCGCTGCTGCGGCTTCACCTGCTTTTGCACAGGATCAGGGACAGGGACCCGATCAGCGCGGGGGCGGACAGCGCACCCAGCGCATCGTCCAGCCCTATATCGAAGTCGGGCAGGTCGTTTCGGCTGAACTCAGCCCCGGCGATGATGTGCTGACCTTCACCCAGATCGCGGCAGGCGTCGATATCAATGTGCAGGGGCGCAACAGCGGCGCGGCGGTGTCGCTGCGCTATGAACGCAATATCGCCTATGATGACAATGCGGTGGATACCGACACCCTGAGCGGCATCGCACGCGGCACGCTGGGCGTGATTCCGGGTGCGCTGAGCCTTGAGGCCGGCGCGCTTGCCACCCGCACGCGCGCCGATGGCGGCGGGGCGACGACATCCAATCCGCTGGTCCGCGAAGATGCCGAGGCACGGGTCTACAGCGCCTATGCCGGGCCGAGCCTCAACACCCGCGTGGGCGATGTGGCCGTGCAGGGCGTGGCGCGGGTGGGTTACAATCGCTTTGAAACCGACAATGCGCTGGTCAACCAGCAGGGCAATGTCATTGATGCCTTCGATGACAGCGTGACCTATATGGGCCAGCTGCGCGCTGCCACCCGTCCGGGCGAGCCGCTGCCGGTGGGCCTTGCGGTCACTGCCGGGGGCTTTCAGGAAGATATCGGCAATCTCGATCAGCGGGTGCGCGATCTTTACGTGCGCGGCGATGTGACCGTGCCGCTGACCCAGAGCCTCGCGCTGGTCGCTGGCGCGGGTTACGAAGATGTCGAGATTTCCAGCCGCGATGCGCTGCGCGATGCCAATGGCGTGGCGATCATCGGCGCCGATGGCCGCTTTGTGACCGACAGCACATCGCCGCGCCGGATCGCCTTTGCGGTCGATGGCCTGCTGTGGGATGTGGGCGTGCTGTGGCGCCCCTCATCGCGCACCAGCCTGCAGGCTGCCGTTGGCCGGCGTTACGACAGCACCACCTATTACGGCACCTTCACCTATGTCCCCAATGAACGCAGCGCCTTTGCGCTGGCGGCCTATGACGGGGTGAGCGGGTTTGGCGGGGTGCTGAACAATGGCCTTGCACGGCTCGACAGCGATTTCCAGGCGATCCGCAACCCTGTGACCGGCGATTTCGGCGGGCTGGTAAGCGGCACGCAGGGACAGGCGCTGGTCGGCGCGCTCGGCTCGGTGCGCTCGGCAGCGTTCCGTGGGCGGGGGGTCAATGCCTCCTACCAGCGCCAGATGGGCCGCACCACCGCCGCGATTGGGGCAGGCTATGACCGGCGCACCTTCATCGCTGCTGCGGGAACCGTGCTCGCGCCGCTCAATGGCCTCACCGACGAGGCCTATTACATCACCGGCGGCCTTTCGCGGGATATTGGCCCCAATGCCAACTTCACCACCAACGCCTACGTCAACTGGTTCGACGGGGCGGGCGCCATCAATGATGCGACCGCTGCGGGCGTATCGGCCGCTTACAATCAAGCCATCACCCAGCGCCTGACCGGCCGGGCGGCGATCGCTCTCGATTATGTCGACAGCGAATTCACCGCTCAGGATTTCGCCTTCGCGACCGCGCTGGTCGGCCTGCGCTACGATTTCTGAGGGGAGTGCAAGAGCACATGTACGAGACTTTCTACGGCTTCAGCGGACGCCCCTTCCAGCTGACCCCCGATCCGCAATTCTATTTCGAAAGCGTCAGCCACAAGAAGGCGATGAGCTATCTTGGCTATGGCCTGTCGCAGGGTGAGGGCTTCATCGTCATCACCGGCGAGGTGGGCGCGGGCAAATCGACGCTGGTGGCGCACCTGATGGAGCGCATCGATCCCAATGCGCTGACCGTGGCGCAGGTGGTGACCAGCGCGCTCGATGGGGCGGAGATCGTCCATGTCATCGCGCAAGCCTTTGGCCTGCCGGTCGAGGGCCATGACAAGGCCACCGCGCTCGGCCTGATCGAGCGTTTCCTGCAGGACGAGGCCCGCGCCGGGCGGCGCTGCCTGCTGATCGTGGATGAATGCCAGAACCTTGAACTGACCGCGCTTGAAGAGCTGCGGATGCTGTCCAACTTCCAGCTCGGCTCGCATCCGCTGCTGCAAAGCCTGCTGCTGGGCCAGCCGGAATTCCGCACCACGCTCGCGCAGCATCCGGGCCTTGAACAGCTGCGCCAGCGGATCATCGCCTCGCACCATCTTGAGGCATTGGATGCAGGCGAGGTCGAACATTACGTGTGCCACCGCCTTGCCCATGTCGGGTGGGACGGGAACCCGGATTTCGAGGAAGGGCTGCTCGATGCGCTCTATCGCCATACCGGGGGCATTCCGCGGCGGGTCAATCAGGTGATGAACCGCCTGCTGCTGCTCGGCGCGATCGAGGAGCGCACGACGCTGGGCCTTGCCATGCTGGATGATGTGATGGCCGAAATGTCAGCCGATCAGAACCGCGGCGCGCGTGGGCAAAGCGATCTGCGCAGCGCGCCGGTCGCGGCCCCCGCCGCACCGATGCCGCAGGAGCCTGTCCCGCAGGGCAGCCTGCCCGCGACCGAAGTCGCCGCGCTGCTGGCGACCCGCGATGCCCGCACTGCCGAGCTCGAAGCAGCCATCAGCGAATTGCAGGCGGCCGGCATGGCCCGCCCTGCCGCCGATAGCCCTGCCGCTTCCCCCGAGGAGGCCGCGCTTGCCGAAGCCCGGCTCGCCGCTGCGCTGGAGCGAATCGAGGCCCGGCTTGAAGAGCAGGAGCAATCCTTCCGCCATGTGCTGACGATGCTCATCGAATGGCTTGAGGAAGATCCGTCGCGCAGGGCTGCGTGAGGCCATGAACGCACCTTTTCCCGATCCGGCGGGACCAGCCATCGTCAACGGCCTGTCGGTCGATGTGGAGGACTGGTTTCAGGTCGGCGCCTTTGAAAACGTGATCGCGCGCGGCGAGTGGGATTCGATCAAGACCCGCGTGGAAGACAATGTCTACCGCGTCATTGATCTGTTTGCCGAGGCCGATGTCAGCGCGACCTTTTTCACGCTGGGCTGGGTGGCGCGGCGCCATCCCAACATGATCCGCCGCATCGTGGATGCCGGGCATGAAATCGCCAGCCACGGCTATGATCACGCACGCGTCTTCACCTTTACGCCCCGCGAATTTGCCGAGGATATCCGCAAGGCCCGCGAGATCATCGAGGATTGCAGCGGCGTGCGCGTGACCGGTTACCGGGCGCCGAGCTTTTCCATCGACAGCCGCACCCCCTGGGCCTTTGCCGAACTGGCCGAGCAGGGCTATCTCTATTCCTCCAGCGTCGCCCCGGTGGTGCACGACCATTATGGCTGGCCCGAAGCGCCGCGCTTTGCCTTCCGGCCGCTGCCGTGGTCTGCGATGATCGAAATTCCGGTGACCACCGCGATGCTGGGCGGCAGGCGCGTGGCGGCGGGCGGGGGCGGGTTCTTCCGCGTGCTGCCCTATGCTTTCTCGCGCTGGGCGATCCGGCAGGTGAACCGCGTGGATGAGCGCCCGGCGGTGTTCTATTTCCACCCCTGGGAAGTCGATCCGCAGCAACCGCGGGTCGGCCATGCACCGCTGCGCTCGCGCTTCCGGCATTACACCGGCCTTGCCAAGATGGCCGGCAAGCTGCGCGAGTTGGTGCACGAGTTTCGCTGGGGCCGGATGGACATGATCGCCCACCGCGAAGCGGCGCGGGCCGAGGATCTGGTGCTGCCCGCATCGGCGCAAGAGATTGCCGCATGAACGCGCCGGTGAAAGCCGCAACGCAGGTGCGCGCCCTTGATTGGCGCGATCCGGACGACGTGCGCCGGACCGAGGCCTTCGTGGGCGAAATGGGCGGCAGCATCTTCCATCGCCCCGCATGGCTGCGCGCTGTAGAGGCCGGAACCGGCCAGCGTGCAGCAGGGCTGGTGGCAGAGCAGATGGGCACTGTCACAGGCTGGTTGCCGCTCACCGAAGTGCGCTCGGCCTTGTTCGGCAAGGCACTGGTTTCGAGCGGTTTTGCCGTGGCAGGCGGGATTCTCGCCAGCGGTGATACCGCCGCGCAGGCGCTGGCCGAAGGCGCACAGCGCCATGCGCTTGACGGCGGGTTTTCCGGGGTGGAATTGCGCGGCGGCGCGGTGCCTGATGGCTGGCAAAGCTGGTCGGACAAGCATTGCGGTTTCGAACGTGCGCTTGCCGCCGATGATGAGGCAGAGCTCCTCGCAATCCCGAGGAAGGCGCGGGCCGAAGTGCGCAAGGGCATCGGCTTTGGGCACCTTGTGACGGTGGGACGGGGGGCGAGCGATCTGGCCGCACACTATGCCTGCTATGCGCAAAGCGTGCGCAATCTCGGCACGCCGGTGTTCCCGCGAAAGCTGTTCGCCGCGATGCTGGAGGCCTTTCCCGGCAGCAGCGATATTCTGACCGTGTGGGCGGGCGACAAGCCGCTGGCCAGCGTGCTGAGCTTCTATCACGATGGCGCGGTGATGCCTTTCTGGGGCGGCGGGGTGTTTGCCGCGCGCGCGGCGCGGGCGAACGAGGTCATGTATTACGAACTGATGCTCCACGCCCGGCGGCAGGGCATGACGCGCTTCGATTTCGGTCGTTCCAAGACCGGCAGCGGGCCGTTCGCCTTCAAGAAGAACTGGGGCTTTGATCCCCAGCCGCTGACCTATTGTGCCTGGACCGCGCCGGGGGCGCCGCCGCGCAATATCGACCCGACCGATGCCAGCTACAGCCGCAAGATCGAATTGTGGAAGAAGCTGCCGCTGCCTCTGGCCAACACATTGGGGCCGTGGATCGCACGCGGGCTGGCTTAGGGGGGCTGGCCTGATGCCCGGTATCCTGTTCCTGTCCCACCGCGTGCCGTTCCCGCCCGATCGCGGCGACCGGATCCGTTCGCACCACCTGCTGAAGGCGCTGGCGCGACTGGGGCCGGTTCATGTCGGCTGCTTTGCCTCCGAAGACGGAACGGGCGAGGATGCGCTGGCACGGGTGGCAGCATCGGCCTGTGTGGTGCCGCGGGCCAAGCCGCTGCCGCTGGCGGGCGTCGAGGCGGTGCTTTCGGGAAAGCCTGTCAGCCTCACCGCCTTTCATAGCCGCAAGCTGGAGCGGTGGGTGCGCGAGACCATTGCCCGCGAAGGGATTGAGGCTGTGGTCGTCTTTTCAGGGCAAATGGGCCAATATGTCCCTGCCGACTTTGGCGGGCCGGTCGTGATTGACCTGTGCGATGTCGATAGCGCCAAGTTCCAGTCCTATGCCGAAGCGGGCGAGCGCGTGTGGCTCAATGGGCGCGAGGCGCGGTTGCTGGCGGCAGAGGAGGAACGCCTTGGCGCACGCGCCGATGCGACGATCCTGATCTCCGAGGCCGAGGCCGCGCTGTACCGCAGCCGCCTTTCCGATCCGGCAAAGGCCAATGTGCAGGTGATCGGCAACGGGATTGATGCAGCCTTCTTCGATCCTGCCGCCACCACGCCGCACCCCGCATTGGCGGGCGCGGCGGGGCAGCATTTCGTCTTTACCGGACAGATGGATTATCGCCCCAATGAACAGGCCGCCTTGTGGGTGATCGAGGCGCTGCTGCCGCGCTTGCGTGCAAACTTGCCCGGAGCCACCTTCCATGTTGTCGGCCGCAGCCCGACCCGCGCTCTGATGGCGCATGATGGTGGGCCGGGCGTGCGGGTGTGGGGCGCGGTGCCTGATGTGCGGCCCTTTATCGCGGCGGCTGATGCCGTACTCGCCCCGCTGCTGATCGCCCGGGGGGTGCAGAACAAGGTTCTGGAGGCCATGGCGATGGCGCGCCCCGTGGTGCTGACGCCCGAGGCAGCGACCGGGATCGCAGCCGAGGACGGTGCGCAGTGGCTGGTCTGTCCGCCCGATCCTGACGCAATGGCCAAGCGGATTGCCGGCCTGCTCGCCGATCCGGCGCGGGCTGCCGGCCTTGGCGCTGCGGCGCGGCGTTTTGTCTGTGCATCCCACGCGTGGGAGGCGATGCTGGCGCCGCTGGCCGGATTGATCGCAGCAGGCAGACAGGGCCACCGCCATGCCGCCTGAGGTCGCCGCTTCAGCGCCTTCGGACGCGACCATGCGCCTGCCCGAGGCATGGCGTGCGCCGCTTGTGGTGCTTGGCGCAGCGATGGTGGCGCTGATGCTTGTCACCGGACAGGCATGGAGCGCAATGGCGCAGCAGTGGTGGAACATCGACACCTATAACCACCTGATGCTGGTCCCCTTCATCATCGCCTGGCTGGTGGGGCTGAAGGAGGAGGAACTCGCGCGTCTCGATCCGCGCCCCTTTGCCCCCGGTCTCATTGGCGTGGCGGCGGGGCTGGGGCTGTGGCGCGTGGGTGAGGGCGCGGGGATCAACCTTGTTGCCGAGGCCGGGGCCGTGGGCGCGCTTCAGGCGGCGGTGGTGACCATTGTGGGGCTGCGGGTTGCCCTTGTGCTTGCGCTGCCGATTGCCTTTGCCGCCTTCATGGTGCCCTTTGGCGACGAGATCATCTCGCCGTTGCAAGCGATCACGGCCGACATTGCCATCGCGCTGACCCGTCTGAGCGGCGTTCCGGCCCGGATCGAAGGGATCAATATCCACACCCCGGCCGGGCTGTTCATCGTTGCCGAGGCGTGTTCGGGGGTGAAGTTCCTCGTCGCCATGGTCCAGTTGGGCGTGCTGGTGTGCGCCACGCGGCTGCGGCGCTGGCGCACCCGCGCCGCATTCATGGCCGCCTGCGTTATCGTGCCCATCCTTGCCAATGGCGTGCGCGCCTTTGCGACGATCTATGTTGCGCAATATGTCGGGGCCGAAAAGGCCACTGGCTTTGATCACATTGTCTATGGCTGGGTGTTCTTCGCCATCATCATCGCCGTGCTGCTGGGGGCAGCATGGCGCTTTGTCGAGCGGGAGGCGGAAAGCCATGGCTGGCCGCTTGCCGCGATCCAGAGCTGGGGCTGGGTCGCCCGGGCCGAACGCCTGACCCTTGCACCAGCCAGTGCTGCTTTTGCAATCATCGCCTTGGCGAGCATTGCCGCGCTCACCATGCTGCTCTAGGCCTGACCCACGATGTGCGGGATTGCCGGGATCTTCCATGCCGAAATGCCCAAGCCGGTCGATCCGGCGCGGGTCGAGCGGATGTGCGATGCGATTGCCCATCGCGGGCCCGATGGTGCGGGGGTGTGGACCGATCAGGGCGTGGGCCTTGGCCACCGCCGCCTGTCGATCATCGACCTTGCAGGCTCCCCCCAGCCGATGCATTCACCCGATGGCCGTGCGGTGATCGTCTTCAACGGCGAGATCTACAATTTCCGCGAGCTGCGCCGCGAGCTGGAGCAGGCGGGTTTCACCTTCCGGACATCGGGCGATACCGAGGTGATCCTTGCCGCATGGCAGAAATGGGGCCCCGATTGCCTGTCGCGATTGGACGGAATGTTCGCCTTTGCGATCTTCGACCGGGACAAACGCCAGCTGTTCCTTGCGCGTGACCGTTTCGGGGTAAAGCCACTGTTCCTCGCGCATCTTTCCGATGGCAGCATCGCCTTTGCCTCGGAATTGAAGGGCCTGCTGGCCCATCCGCTGCTGCGGCGGCGGATCAACCCTCAGGCGATCGAGGCCTATATGGCCTGGGGCTATGTGCCTGACAGCCATTCGATGCTGGCTGGCGTCGAAAAGCTGCCTGCGGGGCATTTCTGGCTGATGGAGCAGGGCAGGGCGCCGGGCCGCCCGCAGCGGTGGTGGGACATCGATTTCTCCAACCGCGAGCGTGGAAGCGAGGCTGATCTGTCCGCACAGCTTGTCCATCTGCTTCGGGAAGGCGTGCGTTCGCGGATGGTCGCCGATGTGCCGCTTGGCGCGTTTCTTTCGGGCGGGGTGGACAGTTCGGGCGTGGTCGCACTGATGGCCGAGGCGAGCGCGCAGCCGGTGCAGACCTGCTCGATCGGCTTTGATGTGGCGGCCTATGACGAGACGTCCTATGCCCGGCAGGTCGCGGCCAAATTCGGCGCGGATCACGCCGAACGCATCGTTGCCACCGATGATTTTGCCGCGATCGACACGCTGGCTGCGATGTTCGATGAACCCTTTGCCGATGCCTCGGCGCTGCCCACATGGCGCGTGTGCCAGCTGGCGCGGGAACGGGTGACGGTGGCGCTGTCGGGTGACGGGGCGGACGAGGCCTTTGGCGGATACCGCCGTCAGGTGTTCCACCATCACGAGGAGCGCGCCCGCTCGGTTTTGCCCGCTGCCTTGCGCGGGCCCCTGTTCGGGGCGCTTGGGCGGGCATGGCCCAAGGCCGACTGGGCCCCGCGACCCTTGCGCGCCAAGGCAACCTTGCTGGCCTTGGCCGAAAGCGGCGAGGAGGGTTATGCGCGCGGGCTATCGGTGACCCTGCCGGGGGCGCGCCGGGCGCTCTATTCCGACAGCTTTGCCGCCAGCCTCGATGGCTTTCGCGCCGAGGACGAGCTTATCGCCCTGATGCGTGCTGCGCCGGGCCGCAGCGGCCTTGACCGTGCGCAGTATGCAGACCTCACCTTCTGGATGCCCGGCGACATCCTCACCAAGGTTGATCGCACCAGCATGGCGGTGAGCCTTGAAGCGCGCGAGCCGCTGCTCGATCACCGCCTTGTCGAATTTGCCGCGCGCCTGCCTGAAGCGATGCGGGTCAAGGGCAGCACGGGCAAGTATCTGCTGAAGAAGAGCCTCGAACGCTACCTGCCGCATGACATCCTCTACCGGCCCAAGCAGGGCTTCGTCACCCCGATTGCCGAATGGCTGAAGGGGCCGCTGGCAGGCTCTGCGCGGGGGATCGCCACGGGAAGTCTCGCGCAGACGGGGTTCTTCGATCCCAAGGCCATCGCCGCTCTGGCAGAAGCACACATCGCGGGCCGGGCAGACCATTCGCGGACCTTGTGGCAACTCTTGATGCTGGAAAAATCGCTCGGGCAGTTGGGTGTGTCGTCCTAGCTTGCCCAATCGCCGTTCGCCCTGCGCTTGTCGAAGGGCCGTTCTCCACGTCAGGCCTGGCGCTGACATTGGCAAGAGGTGCAGTCCTTCGACACGCTCAGGACGAACTGAGGTGAGCTTACGCCTCCGCTCCGTGCCCCTTCGCCATGTAAGCGGCGCTCTGCATTTCGTTGAGGCGGCTCACCGTGCGCTCGAATTCGAAAGCCCCGTCGCCTGACTGGTAAAGGTCTTCAGGCAGCGCAGCGGCGGTGACGAACAGCTTCACGCGGTGTTCGTAAAGCGCATCGATCAGCTTGGTGAAGCGGATCGCCTCGTTGCGGTTTTCCGGGCCCATCTTCGGGATGCCGACGAGGATCACGGTGTGATAGGCCCGTGCAATCGCAAGATAATCCGCCGCGCCGCGATTGGCACCGCACAGCTTCTTGAAGCTGAACACGCCCACGCCCTTGAGGCTCTTGGGCACGTGAAGCGTGCGCCCCCCGCCAAGATCAAGCTCGCCGCTCGGGACATGGGCGGCGTCATCGGGATCGAAATCGGTGAGGCGGAAGAAGGCCTCGCGCACCTGCGCGGTCGCGGCATCGCCCATCGGTGCGTGCCACATCGCCATGCCGCCGATCCGGTCGAGACGGTAGTCAACGGGGCCGTTGAGGCTCAAAACGTCCATCCGCGCCTCGACCAGATCGATGAAGGGCAGGAACAGCGAGCGGTTGAGGCCGTCCTTGTAAAGATCGCGCGGGGGGCGGTTGGAAGTGGTGACCACCACCGTCCCTGCTTCCATCAACGCGGTGAAGAAGCGCCCCATGATCGCGGCATCGGCGGTGTTGGTGACCACCATTTCATCAAAGGCGAGGCATTTGAGGCCAGCTGCCATGTCCCGCGCCACCGCCACCAGCGGATCGCGCCGTTCGGCCTTGCGCGCCTCTGCGATGCGGCGGTCGACTTCGAGCATGAAGGCGTGGAAATGCACCCGGCGCTTTTGGGGCAGGGCCAGCGTGTCGATGAACAGGTCCATTAGCATCGACTTGCCGCGCCCGACACCGCCCCAAATGTATAGGCCGCGCGGGGGCGGGGCGGGCTTGCTGCCAAACAGCTTTCCCAGCAGGCCGGCAGAGGCAGGGGTGGCCTCCAGCGCATCCTGCAACGCTGCCAGCTTCTGCGCCGCTGCACGCTGATCAGGGTCAGCGCGCAGCTCTCCGCTGGCAATCAGCGCATCATAGCGGGCGATGAGGCCGGGCATTGCGTGCCGGGTCAGCCGCGTGTCTGCATCTTGCGCACGATGCCCGAATAGCTGGCGATGATGTCTTCGCCTCCATCGCTGCGGGGCTGGGTGGCAAAGCCGCGCAGGAACAGCATCCGCCCGGTTTCGCGCACGATCTCGCTCACGGCATCCAAGGGCCGCGTGGGATCGCCCGCGCCCACGAATTGCGTCGACAGTTCGACCGTGACCGATGGTCCCGCTTCACCGCTGCCATTGATGTGCATGGCGGCAAACAGCGCAATGTCGATCAGGCCAAGGGTAACCGCGCCATGGATATTGTCGCCCAGGTTGGTGTGGCGGCGTTCGGGGAACATGCGAAGGCGGCATTTGTCACCTTCCTTGCGCACCCGCATCTCACCCAGCACCGCAGTGTTAAAGCGTGTGCGGTCCACAAGGTTCCAGCTGTGCCAGCCCGGCTCGCCGCCAGCGGCCTCAGGTGAAATAGGGGCGTGATCGAATGGAAACACGGTCATTGCGGTCTGGCACCGTCAATATGTTCCGGCGAGAAAGCCAGATCGATGAGGCTGCGCATTTCGGGTTTGGCCTTGTGGTAACCGTCGCAAGTCTGCACGCTGGCCAAAAAGCGGGAGGCGTTCTCGGGAATCGCAAAATTGTGACTGATTGTGATGGAGTGGCTGAGGCTGCGAACGTGGTGCCACCAGTCCGGCGGTATGATCAGCATGTCTCCCGGTTCGATCACATCACAATAGAGCGGACGCCCTCCCATTTGTGGGAACTGGCCATAATCGGGTGCTTCCGGATCGAACCCCTCGTTATTCCTGTCGTCTTCCTCATGTCCCGGCATCAATGTGACACGCTTTTGCCCTTCAATCTGGGCCAGGCTGCCAATCGTGCTGAGAAGGTCGCTGTGCCAAGGCGTGACAGTGTCTTTCCGGCTCAGATAAAGCGAAAGATACGTGTTTTGCGTGATCTTTTCCATTGCGGCGTAGGTCGCTTGGGGGAGCGTGTCGAACAGGTTCTGCGCGCCGTGTGGATATGGTCCGATATCAGCGCGCAGCTGGGGGTGCTTGGAGAAAACCTCCCAGATGAAACTCCACAGATTATCCGCATCGCCGCCCGGGGCAGCAACCGGCAGCCCACTTCGGTCGATCCAGAAACCAGACAGGGTGCTGGCCGGCTGATCGAGTTTGGCGATATAGTCGCCAAGCGTCGTCGCCCGGCCGCCGCGCCAATCGTAAAAGCCCAGCTGCGCAACGCCAAGATCGGACCCGTAATCGCGCGCAAAAGCCGCCATCGACCAGGCTTCAAGCGCGGGCCAATCCGTCATTGCATCGGTGAAGATCACCGGATGATCAGGTCCAGAGGCAAAGTATGATCGAACCGAGGCGTGATCTGCAACTGATGCGCGTCTGATCGGCAAAGGCTGTTGACTGGCCTCGGGGCACGGCGTCGAGGCCCCCTGCATCAGATCGCGCGCTCGGCCATCAACTTCTTGGTTTCTGCGATGGCCTTGGCAGGGCTGAGGCCCTTGGGGCACACATTGGCGCAGTTCATGATGGTGTGGCAGCGATAGAGGCGGAAGGGGTCTTCCAGATCATCCAGTCGTTCGCCCGTCATCTCGTCGCGGCTGTCGGCCAGCCAGCGATAGGCCTGAAGCAGGATCGCCGGGCCCAGGAACTTGTCCGAGTTCCACCAATACGACGGGCACGAGGTCGAACAGCAGGCGCACAGGATGCACTCATAGAGGCCATCGAGCTTTTCGCGCTGTTCGGGCGATTGCAGACGCTCCTTGCCCGAGGGCGTCGGGCTGACGGTCTGGAGCCACGGGCGGATGCTGGCATATTGGGCGTAGAAGTGAGTGAAATCGGGCACCAGATCCTTGATCACGTCCATGTGCGGCAGCGGCGTGATGCGGATTTCGCCCTTGAGGTCTTCAATCGCGGTGGTGCAGGCAAGGCCGTTCTTGCCGTTCATGTTCATCGAACACGACCCGCAGATGCCCTCGCGGCACGAACGGCGGAAGGTCAGCGTGGGGTCGATCTCGTTCTTGATCTTGAACAGTGCGTCCAGAACCATCGGGCCGCATTCATCAAGGTCGATCTCGAACTTGTCGTAACGCGGGTTCTGGCCGCTGTCGGGATCATAGCGGTAGATCTTGAACGACTTCACGCGCCCTGACCCACTGGCGCCCGATGCCTTGTGCACCTTGCCGGCATTGTTGATCTTTGAATTCTTGGGGAGAGTGAAAGTCGCCATTACGTGATCCCGGTTGCGATTTGGAACCCTACTTAGCGGCATCGCCGCGCCGCGCAAGCGGGGGGTGACTGTCGATTGTTGCAGGGTTTCGCACAGGGGTTGAGCCCGGCTCAGCAGGCCCCTTGTTGGAGACACATGAGACACTGTCCAGAAACGAAAAGCCCGGCTCCTTGGCACAGCGCTGCCCGGGGCAGAGCGGCAAGAGTGAAAAAGGGCGGAACCACGAGGCCATGCGGGCACTTTATGCGGCATGGATGATGTAGGACACAGCGCAATCACCGCCCCCCGAACAGCCTGCGTGTTCGGGGCCAGCGGCGGGATCGGGCGGGCGCTGGTGGAGGCGCTATCGGCTGCCGGATGCGGGCTGATCTATGCCGGTTCTCGGCGGGGGGAAGGGCCGGTGTTGCCGGGCGTGCGCCCCTTTGGCTTCGATCTGGGTGACGAGGCAAGCATCGCTGCGGCTGCCGAACTGATGCGCACGCAGCCGCCCGAATGGGTGATTGTTGCAACCGGCGTCCTGACGCTGGCCGATGGCACCGGGCCCGAGCGCAGCTACAAGCGGCTCGATGCCGGCACGATGGCCGAAGTCTTCGCGCTCAACACCATCGGCCCTGCACTGATCGCCAAGCACGTGCTGCCGCTGATGCCACGCGGGGCGGGCTTCACCTTTGCTGCGCTTTCGGCGCGGGTGGGCTCAATCAGCGATAACCGGCTTGGCGGGTGGCACTCCTACAGGGCGAGCAAGGCGGCGCTCAATATGCTGCTGCGGAACTTCGCGCTGGAAATGGCGCGGACCCATCCCGATAGCGTGATCGTGGGGCTGCATCCCGGCACGGTCGATTCTGCGCTGTCCGCACCGTTCCAGACGGGCCTGCCCGAAGGACAGCTTACCTGCCCCGGTGACGCAGCGGCCAATCTGCTGGGGGTGCTGGCCCGGCTTGGCCCAGCGCAATCGGGGCGCATTTTCGATTTCCGGGGCGAGGAAATCCCGGCCTAGAATATCCCCACAGCAAGGTGCGCCCAGACCGTCAGGAACATCAGCACCGCCAGCCCGATCCCGGCGATCCGCCAGCGCGGCGCATCAAGGAAATGCAGCGCGGCCTCGATCGCGCCGCACAGCACCGCAAGCAACAGGGCCATGGCGGCAAAATCTTCCGTGCCCCAGTTGACCTCGGGGCTCATCATCGTGCCGAGCGCCGGGAACGCCAGCAGCATCGCTGCGCCGATCCACAGCTTGGGGTGCAGGCGGAACGCGTTTCGCTGCGCTGTGCCCTCGGGGGTCGTGGTGGTCATGCAGGCATCCCTCCCAGAAAGCCGATTTGGCAATTGCCACGTAACCTGCCACGCATTGCCCTGTCGGGAAAGAGGGAGAAGGCGATGGGGCTGGCAAGCTGGTACGAGGCGAACATCATGCCGCGCCTCATCACCTGCGCCTGTTCGCAGGGGCAGGTGATGAAGCGCCGCGCAGCGGTGGTGCCGCGCGCACAGGGCGATGTGTTCGAACTGGGCTGCGGAGGCGGAATCAATCACGGCTTCTATGACCCGGCGGCGATCACATCCTATGCCGGGATCGACCCGCATGAGGGCCTTCTGGATGGCGCTCGGGCGGCAGCGCGGGAAAAGGGCTGGGCGGCAGACCTGCGCGCCGGGCGGGGCGAGGCGATCCCCTTTGGCGATGCCAGCTTCGATTGCGTGGTGTGCACCTTTACCCTGTGTTCGGTGGAGGACCCTGCGCAAGTCATGCGCGAGCTTCGCCGCATCCTGCGCCCCGGCGGCGAGATGCTGTTCCTCGAACATGGGCGCGCCCCCGATGCCGATGTGCGCGGATGGCAGGAACGGATCGAGCCTGTGTGGAAGCGCCTTGCGGGCGGCTGCCACCTGACCCGGCCCATCGTCAGCGCGCTTGCTGGCGCAGGGTTTGCGGTCGAGACGCTGGGCGAAGGCTACACCCCCAAGGCGCCCCGCTTTGCCGGGTGGATGGAATGGGGCGCGGCGCGCAAGGCCGGATAGCAGAAGGGCGGAAGCAGTGCCCTGCTCCCGCCCTTGGGTTTTTCAATCCCGGCCTACCCTATTCGCCGAAGGTGCGCTGCCACCAGCCGCGACGCGGCTTGGCCTCGGTTTCGGTTGCGGGAGCTTCGGCTGAGGGGGCATCGGCCGGCGCCGGTTCGCTTACCTCGGCGGTTTCGGCAGGTTCGGCCTCGGCAACCTTGGCCTTGCGCGGTGCACGCTTGCGCTTGGGCTTTTCGGCCGGGGCTGCTTCAGCGGCGGCCTCTGCTGCGGCTGTGGTTTCAGGCGCAGGTTCAACAGGGGTTTCCTCTGCGACCGGCTCTGCCACCTTCTTCTTGCGCGGGGCGCGGGTGCGCTTGGGCTTTTCAGCCGGAGCCTCGGCGGCAGGGGCTTCAGCTTCGGGCTCGCTTGCGGGCGCCTCGGCCGGGGCGGGCACTTCAGCTTCGCCTTCGGGGTCGGTTGCGGCCGCTTCATCGCCGGTCACAGCTTCGCCATCACCGCCTTCATCGCCGCCCGCATCACCGCCCTCGCGGCGCTTGCGTCCACGGCCACCGCGGCGGCGGCGCTTCTTGGGGCGGCCTTCGCCCCCGTCAGTGTCAGCATCACCGGTTTCAGACGCGATCGCCTCGCCGCTATCTGCGCCGTCGCCTTCACCTTCACTGTCGGTGTCGCGCTCTGCGGTGTCATCACCAGCTTCGCCGCCTTCGCCGTCTTCACGATCGCGGCTGCGTCCACGACCACCGCGCCGACGCCGACGCTTCTTCTTGCGGCCGCCATCGTCGTCGCTGTCGCCGCGTTCGCGGCGCGGTTGACGCGCCTCGCGTTCTTCGGCTTCTTCTTCGGCGTAATCGTCCTCTTCCTCGGGCAGATCATCGTCGTCATCGTCGATGATCGGTTCGAACTTGGGAGCATGCGTCGGGCGCGGGCCGCCGCTGGAGACGCTCATCTTTGCGCCTTCCTGCTCGCCTTCGGGCACCACTTCGACGCTGACGCCGTAACGCTGTTCGATCTCGACGAGATCGGCGCGCTTTTCATTGAGGAGGTAGATTGCCGCTTCGGTGCTCGCCGCCAGACGGATCTGCGTGCCCTTGCCGCGCGCGGCTTCATCCTCGATCAGGCGCAGCGCCGAAAGACCGGCAGACGATGCCGTGCGCACCAGACCCGTTCCGTCGCAATGGGGGCAGGCACGGGTCGTGGCTTCCAGAACGCCGGTACGCAGGCGCTGGCGGCTCATTTCCATCAGGCCGAACGAACTGATCCGGCCCACCTGAATGCGGGCGCGGTCGTTCTTGAGCGCGTCCTTCATCGCCTTTTCGACCTTACGGACGTTGGAGGGATACTCCATGTCGATGAAGTCGATAACGACAAGGCCGGCCATGTCGCGCAGGCGCAGCTGTCGCGCGATTTCCTTGGCCGCTTCAAGGTTGGTGTGAAGTGCGGTCGCCTCGATCCCGTGTTCCTTGGTGGAACGGCCCGAGTTGATGTCGATCGACACCAGCGCCTCGGTCGGATTGATGATCAGGTAGCCGCCGGATTTCAGCTGCACCATCGGATCATACATCGCGCGCAGCTGATCTTCGGCGCCATAACGCTGGAACAGCGGGACCGGATCGGAATAGGCCTTCACCCGCCGGGCGTGGCTGGGCATCAGCATCTTCATGAAGGCCTTGGCCGACTTGTAGCCTTCCTCGCCTTCGACGACGACTTCCTCGATTTCCTTGTTGTAGATGTCGCGGATGGCGCGCTTGATAAGGTCGCTGTCCGAATGGATTAGCGCAGGCGCGACCGAGGCGAGGGTGTTTTCGCGGATCTCGTCCCACACGCGGGCGAGGTAATCGAAGTCACGCTTGATCTCGGGCTTGGTGCGGCTCATGCCGGCGGTGCGCACGATCAGGCCCATGCTCTTGGGGAGCTTGAGGTCCGAGACCATTTCCTTCAGCCGCTTGCGATCGCTGGTGGAGCTGATCTTACGGCTGATGCCGCCGCCGTGCGACGAATTGGGCATCAGCACGGTGTAACGGCCCGCAAGGCTGAGATAGGTGGTCAGCGCCGCGCCCTTGTTGCCGCGCTCTTCCTTGACGACCTGCACCAGCAGCACCTGACGGCGCTGGATCACGTCCTGGATCTTGTAGCGGCGACGCAGTGCCATGCGCTTGGCGCGCACTTCATCGACCTGCTTGGCGCGGCTGCGGCCCTTGTCGTTCCCGCCGCGTTCGCCCTTGCCCTGCCGGCGGCGGCCACGACCACGACCACGGCGTTCCTCGCCGCCCTCGTTGTCGTCGGAGGTTTCTTCGTTTTCGCTGCCTTCTTCGTCCGAGGCTTCCTCGTCCGAAGCGCCGCCTTCGATGGTGGCGACATCGTCCTTGTCGGAGGTGTCGACTTCCTCGACGCCGTTTTCGGCAAAATCTTCCGCCAGCGCTTCGCCGCTGTCGTCTTCGGCGTCATATTCGGCGCCGGGCGAGATGCCTTCGTCTTCTTCTTCGGCGCGCAGACGCTCTTCTTCTTCGGCCGCCTCGGCTTCTTCGGCCAGCAGCGCGTCACGATCCGCCTTGGGGATCTGGTAGTAGTCGGGGTGGATTTCGCTGAAGGCGAGGAAGCCGTGACGATTGCCGCCGAAATCGACGAAGGCCGCCTGAAGCGAAGGTTCGACCCGGGTTACCTTGGCGAGATAGATGTTGCCTTTGATCTGCTTGTGTTCGGCAGATTCGAAATCGAATTCCTCAATCCGGTTGCCTTGCAGAACCGCCACCCGTGTTTCTTCCGGGTGGCGCGCATCGATAAGCATGCGCGTTGCCATTGAATATTCTCCAAGCGCCCGGCCTTGCCCGCATCAGCGAGAGAAGGGGGCGCGCATATTGTGGTGAACCGGCCAGCCCGAAAGCGGGGCCGGAAGGGGAAATCGCGCTGAAAGGGACGGCGGCCTGAAAGCCGGCGGCGCCTGGCGCGAAGCTCGTGTCTGCAATGGCGAACGTGCGGCTTATTGCCGCGTCTTGCCCCGCGACGGCAAGCAGGCGCTGATCGCGCATCGTGCTCGTCTGTCGGGAAAAACGTATCGTCACTGCATCAACCTGTACTGGACCGGGTCGCGAAAAAGATTGCCCCGGTGCAAAGAGGCAAGGGAACGGTATGCCGCAGCATCTGGCTCTGCCTCTCTGGCAATACTGCTAGCACTGTGGGGCAAACCCCGCAACTCTATTGCGTTTCCTTCGCGCAAGAACGTAAGCCGATGGTTAATGAGTTATCGCACGCTCCTGCTGATCGTGGTGCTGGTGCCGCTTGCGCTGCTGGGCGGGGCAAAGGCGTTGGGGCTGGTGATCCCGATCCCGCAATGGGGGCGTGATTATGTGCTGCGTTTTCCTTTGGTGGAGGACGTCGCATCGCAGATCGAGCTGCCGAAAATCGAAGGGCCCGATGATCCGTCCCGCCCACTGGTGGTGATCGATGCCGGGCATGGCGGGCGCGATCCCGGCGCGATTGGCACCGATGCCGATGGCAGGCGGATCGAGGAAAAGGCCATTACGCTGGCGCTGGCCAAGGCGCTGCGCGATGAACTGCTGCGGGCAGGGGGCATCAGGGTTGCGCTGACCCGTGCGGACGACCGCATCCTGCCCCTGCCGCACCGTCCGGAAATCGCCCGGATGCTGGGGGCAAGCCTGTTCATCTCGATCCATGCCGATTCCGCAGGCGAGCGTGACGATGTCAGCGGTGCGAGCATCTACACCTTGTCCGATGAAGCATCGAGCGAGGCTGCTGCCCGGTTTGCCGCGCGCGAGAACGATGCTGACCGGCTCAATGGCATCACCATCGGCGGCACCAGCGCCAATGTCAGCGCCATTCTGGTGGAGCTGTCGCAGCAACGCACGCAGGAAGACGCGCTGGCCTTTGCAGGCCTCGTCCTTCGCGAAGGTGATGCCGCGCTTGCCTTCGTCCCTCAGCCGCGCCGTGCCGCCGCGCTGGCGGTGCTGCGTGCGCCCGATGTGCCTTCGGTGCTGTTCGAGAGCGGCTTTGTCACCAACCGCACCGATCGTGCGCGGCTGACCACGCCCGAGGGGCGGTCGAAATATGCAGAGGTGCTGGCGCGGGCGATCCGCGTCTACTTTGCACGCCGCAGCGATGTGGCAAGTGGCGGGGAATAGGCGCGTAAAGCGGCTAGCCTTGGCTTGGCCCTGCGTGCTAGTTGCCCGGCGTTCATGACCGAGCCTGCCACGCCTTCCGACCAGCTTTCGACCTGGGCCTACCTGCGCTACCGCGTGAACCGCGATGTGGGCGCAAGTCTGGCATGGTTCTCCGCGCGCTGGCGGCAGAGCCGGCTGTTCAAGCTGATCGCCATTGCCTTCGGCCTGTTCCTCGCATTGTGGATCGCGGTGTTCGTGTGGCTGGCAAGCGATCTTCCCGAGGCCGAGGCGCTGCTCACCTATGAAACCCCGCTGCCCACCGTGGTGCGCGGGGTGGATGGCGAGATCGTCCATTCCTACGCCCGCGAACGCCGGGTGCAGCTGCAATATGCGGACTTTCCGCAGAAGCTGATCGAGGCCTATCTTGCGGCGGAGGACAAGACCTTTTTCAGTCATGGCGGGGGCGACCTTTTCGGCACGGCCAACGCGGTGTTCGATTACGCGCGCAAGGCCGGTTCGGGCGAGCGTGCGGTGGGCGGATCGACGATCACTCAGCAGGTCGCCAAGAACCTGCTGCTGGGGGATGAATATTCGGTCACCCGCAAGCTCAAGGAAATGATCCTTGCCGGACGCATCGAGCAGGTGCTGACCAAGCAGGAAATCCTTGAGCTTTACCTCAACGAAATCCCGCTCGGGCGGCGCTCTTTCGGGGTGCAGGCGGCCGCGCGCGCCTATTTCGACAAGGAGCTGACCAGCTCGAACTTCACGAAATGGCGTTCCTTGCGATCCTGCCCAAGGCGCCCGAACGTTACGGGCGCAAGGGGCAGGAACAGGCGGCCCTTGAGCGTCGCAATTTCGTGCTCGACCAGATGGAGAAGAACGGCTTCATCTCCGGCTCAGAACGACGCGCGGCGGCGGCAAAGCCGCTGGGCCTTGTCACCCAGCGGCGCGAGCGCAGTGTGGATGCGGGCTATTTCCTCGAAGAAGTGCGGCGCGAATTGATCGATCGTTTTGGTGAGACGGCCGAAGATGGGCAGAACTCTGTCTATGCCGGCGGGCTGTGGGTGCGCACCAGCCTTGATCCGGCGATGCAGGCTGCGGCGCGCGATGCGTTGCGCGAAGGGTTGCTGCGCTATCACGGCGGACGGGCGTGGACCGGGCCGATTGCGACCATTGATGTGGCTGATGGCAATTGGGCCGGGCAGCTGCAATCCTCGCCGCTCGGCATCAGTTACAAGGACTGGCGCATCGGGGTTGTCACTCAGCGCAGCGGGCAATCGGCGCGGATCGGCTTTGCCGATGGCACCGAAGCACCGCTGATCGGCCTGCCCAATGCGCTCAAGGCAGGCGATGTGATTGCGGCAAGCCCATCGGGCAATGGCTTTGCCGTGCGCACCATCCCTGAAGCACAGGGCGCGCTGGTGGTGGAGCAGGCCCAGACCGGTCGCGTGCTGGCGATGCAGGGCGGCTTTGACAATCGCCTGTCCGATTTCAACCGCGCCACGCAGGCGATGCGCCAGCCGGGTTCGACGATCAAACCCTTTGTCTATGCCGCCGGGCTCGACAGCGGCATGACCCCTTCCACGCAGGTCGATAACAACCGGTTCTGCTATTATCAGGGCGCCAACCTCGGGGAAAAGTGCATCCGCGGGTCAGGCAGCGGCGGGCAGCACCCGATGCGCTACGGGCTTGAGCAATCGCAGAACATCATGACCGTGCAGATCGGCATGACAGCAGGCATGAACAATGTCGTGCAGGGGATCGAAAAGCTCGGCATCGGCAAGTTCCCGGCCTATCCCTCGACCGCGCTCGGGGCGGGGGAGACGACGCTGGTGAAGATGGTCGCGGCCTACAGCGCCCTGGCCAACCACGGGCGGCTCAATCCGCCGAGCTTGATCGACTATGTGCAGGACCGTGGCGGTAAGGTGCTGTGGCGCGCCGACAACCGCGAATGCCGGGGCTGCAACATGGCCAAATGGGATGGCAAGCCGATGCCGCGCTTC
>JAGKSZ010000062.1 GCA_018991295.1 Porphyrobacter sp.
GCTGCTTTCCGAGATGTTCCCGCCGCGCATCCGCTATTCCTCGATGTCGATCCCCTATCACATCGGGGCGGGCTATCTTGGCGGGTTCCTGCCGCTGATCGCGGGCGTGATCGTGGCGCGCACCGGGGATATCTACGCGGGGCTGTGGTACACGTGGGTGGTGGTCGCTTTCGGACTGGTGGTGGCATGGTGGGGCATCCCGTCGGGACCGCCGCGGGATTTTGTGGATGAGTAATCCGCCCCTGCCGCCTGCCACCTTGCGCCTGATGGTTGATACAGCGGCGCTGGCCGACAATTGGCGTGCGCTTGATCGCCTGTCGGGCACGGCGGCTGCGGGCGCGGCGGTCAAGGCCGATTGTTATGGCCTTGGCGTCGATACCTGCGTTCCGGCCTTGCGCGATGCAGGCTGCGAGACCTTCTTCGTGGCCCATTGGAGCGAAGTTGCGGGCGTCATCGCCCCTGTGCCGGGCCATCGGATCGCGGTGCTGCACGGCGTCCTGTCCGAGGCCGATTGCGCCTATGCCCGCGCGCTTGGTGCGGTGCCGGTGATCAATTCGCTCGAACAGGCGGCGCTGTGGCACAGGACGGGAGGTGGCGTCTGCCACCTGATGGTCGATACCGGCATAAACCGGCTCGGCATTGCGCTGGCAGAGGTGGGCGATCCGAGCATCGCCGCGCTCGATATCGACATTCTCATGAGCCACCTTGCTAGCGCCGATGAACGCACGGCGATGAACCGGATGCAGGCCGAATTGCTGGGCGAGGTTGCCGATGCGATCCCGCACCGCCGCCTCAGCCTCGCCAACAGCGCCGGCATTGGGCTTGGCGAGGCCTTTGCCTTCGATCTGACCCGTCCGGGCATAGCCCTTTATGGCGGCGTCCCGCGTGAGGAGCTGGCAGGACATATCCGCCCCGTGGCACGCGTTGCGGCGCGGCTGCTGCAATGCCGCCAGATCGCCCCGGGCGAAGGCGTGGGCTACAACGCCGTCTTCATCGCCAACACCCATATGCGCATCGGCACGGTCTCGATCGGTTATGCCGATGGGTTCCTGCGCCTGCGCGGTCCAGGCAATGCGCTATCGCACGAAGGCCGCCGTCTGCCGATCCTGGGCAAGGTGTCGATGGATATGGTGGTGATCGATCTTTCCGCCGCGCCCGATCTGGCGGCGGGTGATTGGGTCGATGTGCCCTGGGACATCGCCGATGCTGCGCAGCAAAATCAGCTTTCGCCTTATGAAATGCTGACAGTGATCGGACGGCGATTGCGGGCGGGTTAGCCGGGTTTTCAGCGATGTTGTTGCACTGCAGCTTGTGCAGGTGCTAAGATCGCCCGCGAAGATAGAAAAAAGACGCGGGGTCAATCACCAATGGTCAGGACAAAAACGGCATCGGGCCAGGCGGGCGATGCCATCATCATCAAGAAATACGCCAACCGGCGGCTCTACAACACTGCATCATCAAGCTACATCACGCTGGAAGATCTGGCCAAGATGGTGCGCGAGAATGTGGAATTTCAGGTGCTTGACGCCAAGACCGGCGATGACATCACGCACCAGATCCTGACCCAGATCATCATGGATGAAGAAGCCAATGGCGGGCAGCAGATGCTCCCGGTCAGCTTCCTGCGGCAATTGATCGGCATGTATGGCAATTCGATGCAGGCGCTGATGCCCTCCTATCTCGAAGCCAGCATGGCCAATTTCCGCGACAACCAGTCCAAGATCCGCGAAGCCTTCGAAAAGGGCATCAGCGCAACGCCGTTCGCCGCGATCCATGAAACAAACATGGCGATGATGCGTGCGGCGGCCGATGTGTTCATGCCGGGCATGGGCAAGCCGAAGGACAAGCCCAAGGCCCCCAGCGGCGAACCCCGCGACGAGATCGCCCAGCTGCGCGAACAGATGGCCGCGATGCAAAAGAAGCTGGACGAACTCGGCAAATAGCGCATAGCGCCCCGCGTTCGCGGCTATTGCCGCAGCCGTTCAAGCAGGAAGCCAAGCCCCGTGTCCCAGATCCGCCACGCGCTCAACCAGAAGCGCGAAGACGACTTTGCCAAATGGTATCAGGAGGTCATCTCCGCCGCCGACCTTGCCGAGGAATCGGGGGTGCGCGGCTGCATGGTGATCAAGCCGTGGGGCTACGGCATCTGGGAACGCATCCAGCGCCTGATGGACGACCGGATCAAGGCCGCGGGCGTGCAGAACTGCTATTTCCCGCTGTTCATCCCGCTCGCCAACTTCACCCGTGAGGCGGAACACGTCGAAGGCTTTGCCAAGGAAATGGCGGTCGTCACCCACCACCGCCTGATTTCGGACGGGAAGGGCGGGCTGATCCCCGATCCTGAAGCGAAGCTCGAAGAACCGTTGGTGGTGCGCCCGACCTCGGAAACGATCATCGGGGACGCCATGGCACGCTGGGTGCAATCGTGGCGCGATCTTCCGCTGCTGACCAACCAGTGGGCCAACGTGGTGCGCTGGGAGATGCGCACGCGGATGTTCCTGCGCACCAGCGAATTCCTTTGGCAGGAAGGCCATACCGCGCATGAAAACCGCGAGGATGCGCTGGCTGAAACCCACCGCGCGCTCGAAATGTACCGCGCCTGCGCCGAAGATGATCTCGCCCTGCCGGTGATCGCGGGCGAAAAGCCCGAGAACGAGCGTTTCCCCGGCGCAGTCGAAACATGGTCGATCGAAGCGATGATGCAGGATGGCAAGGCGCTCCAGGCGGGCACCAGCCACTATCTCGGCACCAATTTTGCCCATGCGGCAGGCATCCATTTTCAGGACCGCGGGGGCAGCCAGCAATATTGTCACACCACCAGCTGGGGCGTCTCGACCCGGCTGATCGGCGGGGTGATCATGACCCACGGCGATGATGATGGGCTGCGCGTGCCGCCCGCCATTGCGCCGCAGCAGATCGTCATCATTCCGATGCTGCGCGAGGCGCCGGAAGATGCCGAACTGATCGCCTATTGCGAAACCGTGCGGGCTGCTCTGGCCGCCACGAGCGCGCTGGGCGAACGCGTGCGGGTGCTGCTCGACGTGAAGCCCGGCAAGGCCGCCGCCAAGCGGTGGGACTGGGTGAGGAAGGGCGCGCCCATCATCATCGAAGTCGGCCCGCGCGATATGGCAGAAGGCAAGATCGCCGTGCTGCGCCGCGACCAACTGTGGAACGCGGCCAATGGCAAGCCTGCCTTCACCTACCCCGCGCATGGCGATTTCGTGGCCGAGGCGGGCACGGTGCTCGAAGCGATCCAGACGGGTCTCTATGAAGAGGCCAAGGCGCGCCGCGATGCCAATATCACCCACGGGGTGACCGAATGGCAGGCGGTCGTCGATCACTTCGACAAGGGCGGAAAGTATCCCGGCTGGGTCGAGGTCGAATGGGCCAAGCCCACCGGCGCGGCGCTGGAAGCCGTGGTCGAGAAATTGAAGGCGGTGAAGCTCACCATCCGCAACGTGCCGCGCGGCGGTGCGCCTGCGGAAGGCACCTGCATTTTCACCGGCGAACCTGCGGTGGAACGCATTCTGGTGGCGCGGGCCTATTAAGAACCTCGTCGCCCCGGACTTGATCCGGGGCTCGGCTTTTTTCAGCGCAAGGTCGCCAAGCCCCGTGTCAAGCACGGGGCGACG
>JAGKSZ010000294.1 GCA_018991295.1 Porphyrobacter sp.
CCCCCCCCCCCGCCCCCACCCCCGATGCCTGGGCGCCCCCCCCCCCCCGCCCCCGCCCCCCCCGGAGGTGCCGCGGCCCGACAGGAGGGGGCCGCCCCCGCCCGCCCCCCCGCCCCCCGGTGCCCCCCCGCGCCCGCCGATCACGCCGATTGATCTGGGGCTTGGCAAGCCGATCGATATCCCGCCCGGCGTGGGCGATGGCGCAGGGATTGGCACGCCGGTCGATGTTGGCATCCCCGGCCCTGCGCCCAGCGCCTCGCCCTTCGATCCGGTGGGTGCGCGGCCCCGGGGCAATCAGGGCAAGTGGGTGACCAATGATGATTACCGCCCACGCTGGATCATGGAGGAGCTGTCGGGCACGGCGCGCTTTACGCTCAGCATTGATGCGCGCGGGCAGGTGACAGGTTGCACCATCACCCGGTCGACCGGCCACGCCCCGCTCGATGGCGCGACCTGCGCCCTCGTCAGCAAGCGCGCCCGCTTCGATGCGGCGCGCGATGGCAATGGCAAGCCGGTGGCGGGCAGCTACGCCGGCAGCGTGACCTGGCAGATCCCGCGCTGATCCTTCGCCGCCGGGGAGGGTCCCCCCTAACCCTCTCCGGCGGCCTCTTTCAGCTGATCGACCGGGGCCTTCCCGTCGGCAGACGGCAGGGTCCACAGCAGCACATTGATCACCGCGATCACTGCCAGCAGCACCATCAGCGCGGGGTTCTTGGCGTCACCCGTGCGGCGCCACAGGGCAAAGGCCCCCGCCACCAGTGCGATTGCTGCCAGCATCACGATCGAGAGCACGATATCCATCATGGCTGTGGCTCTAGCGCGCCCGGCCCGCCCGGTGCAATTGACTTGGGGCATGGGCGCAGCCAAACCTTGCCGCCATGAGAGAGAGCACCACCCAGATCACCCGCCGCCAGACCCTTTCGGGGATGGCCAGCGTCTCCACCCTTGCCATGCTGCCGGCCTGCGCTGCGACGAGCGCCGCGCCCGCGCCCGCCAGCGCCAGCACTTCGCTGGCAGGGCTCGCGCCCGATGCGGCGCTTGACCGGGTGGCCTATGCCATGCTCGCCCACGAACCGGGCCGCGCCACCGGGCTTGGCGTCGATGTGGGCGAATATGCCGCATGGCGATCGACCTTCGGCACCGGGGGCGAGGAAGGCCGCGAGGCCTATGCCGCGACGCTCAAGGAACTGGTGCGCGAGGTAAAGGCCTATCCCAAGGCGGGCCTCACCAGCGATCAGCAGATCGGCTTCGAAGTGGTCGAGACTGCCTTCACCAGCGCATTGGAAGGCATGGCCCAGCCCTATGGTGATGTCGCCGTGGGCAGCTGGCGCAACGCGCCTTACGTGGTGATCCAGAATGTCGGCGGCTATATCGACATGCCGCGCTTCTTCGGCTCGGGCCAGCCCCTGAAGACGCCCGAGGATATCGGCCCCTACATGGCCCGCCTTGCCGAGGTGCCCGCCCTGCTCGATGGCGAGCTTGAGCGCATCCGCAAGGCACGCGGGCAAGGGGTGGTGCCGCCCGCCTTCCTCATTGACAAGGCCATCGCGCAGATGGAAGCGAGCATTGCCGCAGCGGGCGAAAGCTATGCCGGGCCGCTGTCCGAAAGCGGCATCGCCGGGGCCGATACTGCCGCCGCCCAAGCCACCCGGATCGCCGCCAGCGGGATTGTCCCCGCGCTCGAACGCCAGCTGGCCGAGCTCAAGGTCCAGCGCGCCGCCGCCAAGGACAATGCCGGGATGTGGGCCCAGCCCGGCGGCGAGCAATATTACGACTGGGCGATCCGCGCTTCGACCACCACGAAGATGACGCCCGACGAGATCCACCAGCAGGGCCTTGACGAGCTGAAATCGCTCCACGCCCGCATGGACCCGATCCTGCGCGAGATCGGCTACACCCAGGGCAGCGTCGGGGAACGGATGCGCGCCCTGTCCGCCGATCCGCGCTACCAGTTTGCCGAGGGCGATCCGGGCCGCAAGGAAATCTTCGCCTTCATCGAAGACCGCCTCAAGTGGATCAAATCCCAGATGCCCCGCGCCTTCAACACGCTGGTCGATCCGCCGCTCGAAGTGCGCCGCCTGCCGCTGACCGAAGAACCGGGCGCGCCGGGGGCCTATGGCGGGGCGGGCAGCAAGGATGGCAGCATTCCGGGCCGGTTCTGGATCAACCTGCGCACCACCGATCTGCACCGCAAGTATGATCTGGCCGATCTCACCTTCCACGAAAGCATCCCCGGCCACGTGTGGGAGGGCGAATTTTCGAACCGCCTGCCGCTGATCCGCTCGATCCTTGCCTTCAACGCCTTTTCCGAAGGCTGGGCGCTTTATGGCGAACAGCTGGCCGATGAACTGGGCGCCTATGACGAGTTCAAGGTCGGGCGGCTGGGCTATCTGCAAAGCCTCGCCTTCCGCGCCTGCCGGTTGGTGGTGGATACGGGCCTGCACCACAAACGCTGGAGCCGCGAGCAGGGGCGGCAGTTCTTCGTTCAGGAGAACGGCTCGAAGGTCGAGGAAGTGGCCAGCGAGGTCGATCGCTATTGCAGCTGGCCGGGTCAGGCCTGCGGTTACAAGATCGGCCACAGCGAAATCGTGCGCCAGCGCGCCCGTGCGCAGAGCGAACTGGGCGGCAAGTATGATTTCAAGGCCTTCAACACCGCCGTGGTGCTGGGCGGCAATGCACCGCTTTCGGTAATGGCGAACACGGTCAGCCGCTACATCGCCGGGGCGCGGACCTAGCCGGGGGACGGCGTCGCCGGATTGCGGACTTGTGCCCCTGCCTCCATCCTGCAACCTTCGGCGGCGCAGGAGGCAGGCATGGAAACACTCGGACAAGACCTTGAAACCATGCGCCGCGTGCCGCTGGCCGAGGCCCATGTCGATGCGATCTGCGCCATCGGGGGCGAAAAGTTCTATCCCGCCGGCACCATCGTCATGGACATTGGCGAGCCGCTCGATCGGTTTGTCTATGTGCTCGAAGGCGAGGTTGAGGTGGTCAACCCCTACACGGATGAACGGATGTTCGATTCCGCGCTCGGCCCGACGCAGTTCATGGGCGAGATCGGCTTTCTGAACGGCGCTACCAATTACCTCAGGATGCGCGCGGCCACCGACACCCGCGTGATCGAGGCCCCGCGTCAGGGCGTGCTCGATCTGATGAGCCGCATTCCGGAACTGTCCGACCACCTCATCACCGTGTTCGCCGCGCGCCGCCGCAAGCAGTTCGAACTGCGCAACAGCGCGGTCAAGGTGATCGGCGCAGACCGCGATGCCAAGGTGCAGGCGGTCGAACGCTTCCTGTCGAGGAACCGCATCCCGTTCCAGTCCTATGACCTTGATGGCGCCGATCCCGAAACGGTGCAGGTGTGCCAGCTGATCCGGCACGAACCGGCGGTGATCCTCGGCGTCGATACCCGGCTGGACGACCCGACCCCGCGCAAGGTGGCGCAATATCTGGGCCTCGACCTCGATATCTGTGCGCGCCGCACTTATGACCTCGTGATCGTCGGCGGGGGGCCTGCGGGCGTGGCGGCGGCGGTCTATGCCGGGTCCGAAGGGATCGAAGCGCTGGTGATCGAGGATACCGCCGTGGGCGGGCAGGCCGGCACATCGAGCCGGATCGAGAATTACATGGGCTTTCCCACCGGCATTTCCGGCACGGATCTGACCTGGCGGGGCCAGGTGCAGGCGATGAAGTTCGGCACGCGCTTTGTCATGCCGCGCCGGGTGGAAGCGATGACGCGCCGCGATGACGGGGCCTATTGCCTGACGCTTGATGATGGGGACGAATTGTGCGCCCGCACCGTGCTGGTGGCGACGGGGGTGCAATATCGCCGCCTGCCGCTGGAGAACCTTGAGGCGCTGGAAGGCGCAGGCGTGTTCTATTCGGCCACCGAAATGGAAGCGCGCTTTTGTGCCCGCACCCAAGCGGTGGTGATCGGCGGGGGCAATTCGGCGGGCCAAGCGGCGATGTTCCTCAGCCGTGCGGCAGCGCACGTGCATCTGGTGGTGCGTTCGGGCAGTCTGGCCGCTTCGATGTCGAGCTATCTGATGCAGCGGCTGGAGGCCGATCCGCGTGTCACCATCCACTATCACGCCGAAGTCACCGCATTGCACGGCGAGGCTTGGCTGGAGGGGCTGACGCTGAAGACGGGCGATACCGAACGCCGCATCGATACCCGCGCCCTGTTCATCATGATCGGGGCCGCGCCCAATACCGATTGGCTTTCGGGCGTTGCGGCTACGGATGCCAAGGGCTTCGTGCTGACCGGCGCTGCCGCCGGACAGGCCGATGATTACGCCACCACCGCGCCCGGCGTGTTCGCGGTGGGCGATGTTCGCGCAGGTTCCGTGAAGCGCGTGGCAAGCGCGGTGGGCGAGGGATCGGTGGTGGTCAGCCGCATCTGGCAATATCTGGACGATCTGGCGCATTCTGCGGATTGATCAGCGCGGGCCTCGGCGCAAACCTCTGGCATTGCCTGCAAAATCGGTTAATCTGGACAAGCTGCCTGCGCATCGCAGATGCGGGCGGTGAAGGGGGAACCTGCCATGATCCGTGCGCTGCGCCACCTGTGCTTCGCCTTTATCGCGCTCATCGGCCTTGCCGTGCCCGCCGCTGCCGAATGGCACCGCGCCGATAGCGAGCACTTCGTGATCTATTCCGACAGTTCGGCGGTCGACATTCGCGAATTTTCGCAGCGGCTTGAACGCTATCACGTCGCCATGACCCGCCTGACCGGCTTCACCCCGCCCCCGCCCAGCCCTTCGAACAGGGTGACGGTCTATGCCGTGGGCAGCGAGCGGACGCTCAAGAAGCTGTACGGCAACACCAATTCCAGCGTGGCGGGCTTTTACATCCCGCGTGCCGGGGGATCGGTCGCCTTTGTGCCCAATGTGCGGATGCGCGGGAGCGAGACCGATTTCACCATGATCGTATTGCTGCACGAATATGCGCACCACTTCACGATTGCGGCCAACCCCTATCCCATGCCGCGCTGGATGACCGAAGGCATGGCAGAATTCTTCGCCGCCGCGAAATTCTCGCCCGATGGCGGCATGGATATCGGCCTGCCTGCCAATCATCGCAGCGGCGAATTGAACTACGCCGATAAGCTCGCGATCCGCGAGCTGCTCGATTACGATCGCTATGCCGCCGGGCGCAACCGTTCGGACGCGTTCTATGGTCAGTCGTGGCTGTTGTTCCACTACCTGTTCTTCAACCCCGAGCGTGGGCGGCAATACAGCGATTACGTGACCCGTTTCCTGCGCGGGGCTCCCAGCATTGAGGCGGCCGAGGCGGCCTTTGGCGATCTCGACAAGCTGGAGGCCGAGCTGAAGAATTACCAGCGGACCCGCCGCATTCCGGCCAAGCGTTTCACGGCTGATCTGCTCCCCATCGGACCGGTGACGGTAACGCCGCTTTCAGAAGGGATGGCGGCGATGATGGACGTGGTGCTGCAATCGCGGCGCGGGGTCTCGCGCGAGCAGGCGCAGGCCATCCTGCCCGAAGCCCGCGCCATTGCTGCGCGCTTTCCAGAGGATGCAGGCGTGCTGACCGCGCTGGCCGAGGCCGAGTATGACGCCGGCAATGATGCCGAGGCGATTGCCGCAGCCGACCGCGCCATCGCCCGCGATTCCGGGGCGCTCAATGCCTATGTGCAGAAAGGCTACGCCCTGTTCCGCATCGCCGAGAAAGCCGACGACAAGGACGCTGCCGTGATTGCGGCCATGAAGCCTTTCGAGGCGCTCAACGCCATCGAGGCCGATCATCCGATGCCGCTGATGTATTACTATCGCAGCTTCGTTGGCCGGGGGCGCGCGCCCGATGATACCGCCCGCGCAGCACTGCGCCGCGCATCGGAGCTGGCGCCCTTCGATCAGGAATTGCGGCTCAGCCTTGCCATGATGCAGATCGGCGACCGCAAGCATTCCGAAGCAAAACGCACCCTCGCGCCGCTCGCCGCCGATCCGCATGGCAGCGGCAGGGCGCGCCGGGCGCGGGAGCTGATGACGCTCCTCGATCAGACGCCCGATGGCACCCGGCTGGATACTGCCGCACTGAAGGAGAAGATGTCCGCGGCGGAGAACGCAAAGGACGAGGACGACCCCTCCTGATCGCCCGCCGCCGCAGCAGCAACCTCAGCTTTTGCCGAACAGCCCCTTGGCCATGTCCATGATATCATCGACCGGGCTGCCGTCACCGTCCTTGTCGAGCATCGAGGCAAAGTGGGTGAGCGAGCCTTCGCCGCCGATGGCGCTGACCACCTGATTGAGGATGTCAGGCGAAAGGCCGGTCTTTTCGGCGGCCAGTTCGACCGTATCGCCTTCGAGCTGATGGGTGCGCCCCAGCGCGCTGATCGCGGTTTCGACCATGCCGGGATCGATGCCGATCTGCTTGGCAAGGTTTGCCACATCATCGGGCGCGCCGCCGATGTTCTTCAGGATACCGTCGAGAATGCTCATGCTTGTCCCTCCATCCGAATCGGATCGGGCAAGTGTGATGCAAATCCGCCGGGTTTCAAAGGAAAAG
>JAGKSZ010000063.1 GCA_018991295.1 Porphyrobacter sp.
GCGGCAGCACGCCCATGCCGACAAGGTTCGAGCGGTGGATGCGCTCGAAGCTCTCGACGATCACCATGCGCACACCCAAGAGGATCGTGCCCTTGGCAGCCCAGTCGCGCGAGGAGCCGGTGCCGTATTCCTTGCCGCCGATGACGACGAGCGGCGTGCCCGCTTCCTTGTGCTTCATCGCCGCGTCGTAGATCGGCATGGTCTCGCCGCCATAGGTCGAGAACCCGCCTTCGACGCCCGGCACCATTTCGTTCTTGATGCGGATGTTGGCGAAGGTGCCGCGCATCATCACTTCGTGGTGGCCGCGGCGCGAGCCGTAGGAGTTGAAGTCCTTCTTGGCGACCTGATTGGCCATCAGGAACTTGCCGCCGGGGCTGTCTTCCTTGATCGAGCCGGCCGGGCTGATGTGGTCGGTGGTGACCGAATCGCCCAGGATCGCCAGAGGCTTGGCATCGACAATGTCGGTGACCGGTGCAGGCGTCATGGTCATGCCCTCGAAATAGGGCGGGTTGGCCACATAGGTCGAACCGGCACGCCACTGATAGGTGTCGGACGGGGTGACGGTGATCGCCTGCCAGTGTTCGTCGCCATCATAGACGTTGGCGTAGCGCGTTTCAAACATCGAACGGTCGATGTTGGCGGCGCGGTGCGAGGCGATTTCGGCATTGGTGGGCCACAGGTCGGCGAGCATCACGTCCTTGCCGTCCTGATCCTTGCCGATCGGGGTGGTGGTGATGTCCTCGGTGACGGTGCCCTTAAGCGCATAGGCCACCACCAGCGGCGGCGAGGCGAGGAAGTTGGCGCGCACATCCGGGCTCACGCGGCCTTCAAAGTTGCGGTTGCCCGAGAGGACCGAGGCGGCAACGATGTCATTTCCGTTGATCGCGGCGCTGATCGGCGCGGCGAGCGGGCCGGAGTTGCCGATGCAGGTGGTGCAGCCATAGCCGACCAGATCGAAACCGACCGCATCGAGGTGTTCCTGCAGGCCCGACTTCACGAGGTAATCCGTCACCACCTGCGAACCCGGCGCGAGGCTGGTCTTGACCCACGGCTTGGGCTTCAACCCGCGCTCGTTCGCCTTCTTGGCGACGAGCCCTGCGGCAATCAGCACATCGGGGTTCGAGGTGTTGGTGCACGAGGTAATCGCTGCGATCACCACGTCGCCATCGCCAATGTCGTGGTCCTTGCCATCCACGCCGACACGCGCCGGGGCGGCCTTGCCATAGACCTTGGCGAGGTCCGAATTGAACAGATCGTCAACCTCTTGCAGCACCACCTTGTCCTGCGGGCGCTTGGGCCCGGCGAGGCTGGGGACGACTGCGGCCATATCGAGCGAGAGGGTCTTGGTGAAGACCGGCTCGTTGGCCGGGTCAAACCACATGCCCTGTGCCTTGGCATAGGCTTCGACCAGCGCGATGGTTTCCTCGCTGCGGCCGGTGAGGCGCAGGTAATCGATGGTCTTGTCATCAATGCCAAAGAAGCCGCAGGTCGCCCCGTATTCAGGCGCCATGTTGGCGATGGTGGCGCGGTCCGCCAGCGTCAGGTTGGCGACGCCCGGGCCGTAGAACTCGACGAAGCGGCCCACCACGCCGACATTGCGGAGCATCTGCACGCAAGTCAGCACAAGATCGGTCGCGGTCACGCCCTCGGCCATGCGCGCCCTCAAGATAGAAGCCGACCACTTCGGGGATCAGCATCGAAACCGGCTGGCCCAGCATCGCGGCTTCCGCCTCGATCCCGCCCACGCCCCAGCCCAGCACACCAAGGCCGTTGATCATGGTGGTGTGGCTGTCGGTGCCGACGCAGGTATCGGGATATGCGACCATCACGCCGTCCGGCCCTTCGGACGACCACACGGCGCGGGCGAGATGTTCGAGGTTCACCTGGTGGCAGATGCCGGTGCCCGGGGGCACGGCGGTGAAGTTCTGGAAGCTCTTGGAGCCCCACTTGAGGAAGTCGTAACGCTCGGCATTGCGCTCGTATTCGAGCGCCATGTTGGCTTCCATCGCCTTGGGATGGCCGAATTCGTCAACCATCACCGAGTGGTCGATCACAAGGTTGACCGGCACCAGCGGGTTGATCTTGGCGGTATCGCCGCCCAGCTTCTTGATCGCATCGCGCATGGCGGCCAGATCGACCACGCAGGGCACGCCGGTGAAATCCTGCAGCAGCACGCGCGCCGGGCGGTACTGGATTTCCTCGCCCGTGGTGGGGTTCGCCTGCCAGTTGACGAGTGCCTGAATGTGCTCACGCGCGACGGTGAAGCCGCCGTCTTCAAAGCGCAGCAGGTTTTCGAGCAGCACCTTCATCGAGATCGGCAGCTTGCTGATATCGCCCAGCTGCTCGGCCGCCTTGGCGAGCGAGTAATAGGCATATTGCTTGCCGTTCACGTCAAGCATCTGGCGTGTGCCGAGCGAATCCTGGCCGATAGCGGTCATGAGAGAGGTCCGTCCTTTCGATTGACCCGCCCCCGATCCACGCGAAGACAAGTCTCCAGGGGGCGCGGTTTTCGCCCGCGCACCTGCGCTGACTCTCGCCCGAGGTCAAGGGGGCCAAGGGACAATTGCCCTCGGCAGATAGTCTTACTCGAAGGCGGAGGCGGGATTGACGCGGGGGCTGCGCGCCGCGATCCAGCAGCCGGTGACGATCAGCGCGGTTCCGGCAAGGGTCGGCCAGGTTACCGCCTCGCGGAAGAACAGCCACCCGAACAGCGCCGCCCAGACAAAGCCCGAATATTCGGTCGGCACCAGCGCATTGGCCTCGGCGCGGGCATAGGCCCAGGCGATGGTGAAGGAGCCGCATACTGTCAGCGCCCCGGCGATCACCAGTGGCCACCATGCCTCACCCTGCGGCGTTTCCCAGAAAAGCGGGGCGAGCCCGAGCAGCACCACGCCGCTCAGAAGGCTGTGCATCGTGGCGATCTCCAGCGCGCCGGCCACCTGCGCCTGCCGCCTGATGACGATGAAGTTATAGGCATAGAGCACCGCCGAGACGAACAGCGAGGCGACGCCGAGCGCCACCTTCCCATCGAAGGCGCCGCTGCCGATCCGTCCGCCCACGATCACCAGCGTGCCAGCAAAGCCGAGCAGGCTGGCCACGGTTGCCTGCCGGCTGATGGTCTCACCCAGCAGCACCCGCGCAAGATAGAGCGCAATCAGCGGAGCGATGAAGCTCAGCGCAATCGCCTCGGCCAGCGGCAGGACGGTGATCGCATAGAAGAAGGACAGCGCCATGAAGGCCGAGACGATCCCGCGCTCGATATGCAGCTTCCACACCTCGCGCCCCGGCATCCGCGCCCCGCGCGCGAGCCACAGCGGCGCGATCAGCGCGGCGCCGATGAAGGCGCGCAGCACGGTGGCGGTATAGGCGCCCGCGATCAGCGCGGCCTCCTTCATGAAGGCGTCCATCAGCGACAGGAACCCGACGCCCAGCAGCGCGGCAGCGAAGGGCAGCAGGGCATGGTGGCGATGCGGCATGGCGCGCAAGGCCATAGGCGCAAGGCCCGGCAAGGTCACGCCGGGGCCGCACAGGAATGTGCACATTCATGCCTTTGACAGCCAAGATGGTTGATAGGGACATGGGCCAGCGGGTATGACCGCGGGCGATGCGATGCTGCCAACCTCCCGGCGGCACGGGGCAAAAGGCTGGAATTGAGATGACGAGGTTTTCGGGCAGACTGGCGGGCGGCGCAGCGATGGCCGCGCTGGTGGCGACAGCGGCGCTCGCACAGGATAGCCGCGGCGCGGCGCGCGGGATGATCCCCGGCGGCCAGAATCAGGGCGGCCCGGCGGTGGTGCAGATGCCTGCGCCCACTCCTTCGTCCACGCCTGCTCCGGCGCCCAAGCCCTCCTCCGATGCCTTTTCGCAGGCTTTCCCTCCCACCGTCTCGCAGCCGGTGGTGCAGGCAACCCCGCAGGTCGCCCCGCTGGTGCAGCCCTGGACCGTGGCGCAGGCGCAGGCGCTGGTTGCGGTGATCGAGGGGATCGGCGCCGAAGGGCTTGACCCCAGGGACTATGACCTTGCTCCGCTCAAGGTCGCGATTGCCTCGGGCCCGTCGGACGAATTGAACCAGATGGCCTCGCAAAGCTTCGTCTGGCTGGTTGAGGACCTGCGCGACGGGCGCACTCCGATGGAGGCGCGCGAGCAGTGGTTCGTGGTCGATCCGGACCGCGAGGCGAACCCTTCGGGCAATGTGCTGGCCGAGGCGCTCAAGACCGGCGACATCGCCGGCACGCTGGCAAAGCTCAACCCCACCCACCCCGATTACGCGCGCCTGAAGGCGGAGCTCGCCGCGACTTCGGACGGGCAGGCCGCCCGGCGCAAGCTGATCCGCGCCAATATGGACCGCTGGCGCTGGCTCCAGCGCGATCTGGGCTCGCAATATCTCATCACCAACGTGCCCGAATTTCAGCTGCGTCTGACAGTGCGCAACAAGATCATCAGCACCTATCGCACCATCGTTGGCAAGCCGGGGCGCACCGCCACCCCGCAGCTGGCCGAGATGGTCGAAGGCGTGGTCTTCAACCCGACCTGGACTGTCCCGCAGTCGATCGTGAAGGGCGAAGGGCTGGGGGCCAAGGTGCTCGCCAACCCGGCATGGGCCAAGGCCAATGGCTATGTCGGCACCAAGGCGGCCAATGGCATGATCACCGTGGTGCAGCAGCCGGGGCCGGGCAATTCGCTCGGGCGGATGAAGCTGGAAATGCCCAATCCGCACGCGATCTTCTTCCACGACACGCCATCGCGCCACCTGTTCGGGGCCGAGTTCCGGGCGCTCAGCCACGGCTGCGTGCGCACCGAACGCGCGCTGGAACTGGCGATGACGATGGCGATCCTCGGCAAGGGCGCAACCAAGGAAGAAGCGGTGGCCATCGCCAATTCGGGCAAATACACCAAGGTGGCGCTCGAACGGAAGTGGGCCGCCTATATCACCTATTTCACCATGGCGACCGACATCAACGGCGAGCTTTCGACCTTCAAGGACATCTATGGCCGCGACACCAAGGTGCTCGCCAGCCTCGACAAGCCGCGCGTGCGCAACCGCAGCGTGCTGCCGACCGATGAAGTGATCGTGATCGAGGATGACCTCAGGGACAGCTGACGCAGGGCTGAAAACCGGCACGCACGATGGGAAAGAGCGATGCTCTGCCTATCGCATCCCCGGCTGGTAGGAAACGCCCGGCGCGCAAAGCGCGCTGCGCTTCAGAACGCGCTGACCATCGTGCGCGCGCCGCCATCGATGGGCGTGCGTTCATAACGTGCCAGCGCGGGCACCGGCTGGATCGAGCCGTCTTCTTCCAGCCCCAGCGAATCCGCAAACAGCAGCCGCCCGCCTGACAGGTGCATCAGCGCCTCGCGGAACTGTTCGGTTCCCATCGCAAAGCACCCGTTGGAACGCCCGAGGCGGCCCCATTTGGCAAGGTGCGAGGTCTCGGCATAATCGGCATGGTGCATCACGATATAGCGCCGCAGCGCTGCATCATTGGTGTGATCGAGCCCGCCAAGCCGCACCGAGGTGCCATAGCGGCCCTTGTACCATTCCCACGTCACGTAAGCGCCCCGGCTGGTGGCGTTCGAGCCTTCGGAGTTCGAGAAATCCTTGAGCCAGCCATCGTGCTGCGGATCGGAGCCCTGCCCGTGGCTGACATGGTGCGATTGCACCTCGCCGCGTTCAAGGTTCACGAAGTGGAAGCGGGGCTTGGCCGAATGCAGGCCGAAATCGGCAATCCCGACAATGTCGTGCTTCCAGATCGCACCGCCAGCGCGGTGCAGTTCGCGCCGGGCGATGTCGAACAGGATGCGGTCACGCGGGGTTCCGGCGGCAACCGTGGCAAACAGGCGCGCAGGCAGCGCCAGTGCCGCCCCTGCTGCAAGGGTGCCCTTGAGGATATCGCGCCGCTTCATCGCGACGTAACGTAAACGCGCATCGTCCCGTTCCCAATAAGCCCCCGATCGTTCTATCGTACGTTAGCCTCCGCTCGTCGCCGCAGGTGGCGCAAACGCGCTGTTCTGCGCGGCCATCGCCAGCATCGATGCGGCATGGCGCGCGGCAACCAGACGCGGATCATCGCCATAGCCTCCGCCCAGTGCGCTGGCGATCGGCAGGCCTGCCTCGCGCGCGGTGCGCACCACGAAACGGTCGCGCAAGCCCAGCCCTTCATCGCTCAGCGCCAGCCGCCCGAGCTTGTCATCGCGGTGCGGATCGACACCTGCCTGATAGAGCACGAAATCCGGCGCGAAGTCCGCCATGACCTGCGGCAGGTGGCGGGTCAGCACCTCCATATAGCCATCATCGTCCATCCCGTCGGGCAGGCCGATATCGAGACTGGAGCGCGCTTTTCTTACAGGAAAGTTCTTCTCGGCGTGGAGCGACAGGGTGAAGATGTCCTCCCTCCCGGCGGTGAGGCTGGCGGTGCCATCGCCCTGATGCACATCGAGATCGACAATCAGCACGCGGCCCGCTTGGCCTTCAGCGATCAGGCGATTGGCGGTCACGGCGAGATCGTTGAACACGCAGTAACCCGCGCCCGTATCATGCAGGGCATGGTGGCTTCCGGCGGCGGAATTGGCGGCATAGCCGTGCTGCATCGCCAGCTGTGCGGCCAGCCATGTGCCGCCATTGGTGTGCCGCACCCGCGCAGTGATCGCAGGTGTCACGGGAAAGCCGATGCGGCGCTCCTTGTGGCGCGGCACCTCGGCCCGGAACACCTCGTCGACGTAATCGGGGCAATGCACCGCTTCCAGCCATTCGCGGGGCATGGGGTCGGGCGCGTGCTGCGTGATGGGCGCGCCGCTGGCCCGCAGTTCCTCCATGACGAGGTAATACTTGTCGAAACGGAATGTGCCCCGGTCCGGGCGGGGGGCCATGTAGTCGGCGTGGTGGACGACGTGCAGCATTCAGCTTCGCGCCCCCGCACCTGTGTGTTGGAGACACATGAGACACTGTCCAGAAAGCAAAAACCCGCCCCCAGAGCGCCCCCGGTGGCAGGCGAGGCGGTGAAGGGGCGGCAGCAGGTTCATCGCGCTGCCATGCCAGCTTCATCGCCTGTAGGACAGCCTCAGATCCAGCCCATGTGTTCTGCGAGGATCTTGCACCCGAGCCCGATCAGGATGACGCCGCCTGCGCGTTCGGCCCATTCGCCCAGATGATCGCCTGCACGGCGGCCCAGCCACACGCCCGCGCCGCTCAGGGCAAAGGTGACAAGCCCGATCAGCACCGCTGCCAGCCATGGCGAAACGTCCAGCGTCGGCAGCGTGATCCCCGCGGCAAGCGCATCGATACTGGTCGCCACCCCGGCGATCAGCAGTGCGCGGCCCGTCAGCGCCTGTGCGGCTTCCTCCTCGCCCACGTGGCCGCCGAGCATCCGCACCCCGAGGAAGGTGAGCAGGCCGAAGGCGATCCAGTGATCGACAGCTTCGACATAGATCAGCGCCACCGCTCCGATCACCCATCCCGCAAGCGGCATCAGCGCCTGAAACACCCCGAAGGTTGCCGCAATGGCAAGGCCGCCGCGCACATCGGGCCGGAACTTCGCCCCTTGGGTAAGCGCCACGGCAAAGGCATCCATCGCCAGCGCGACAGCGAGGAGGAGGGCGGCGATCATGCCATCAGCTGCCCGCCAGCGCCGCCAGTTCGGCAAAGATTGCATCCTCGGCGCGGCTTCCCGCATTGCGCCAACTGGCGGCGGTATCGAGGTTTAAGGCGCGGCCCTCCGGCGACAGGACCAGCAACGCCGGGGTGCCTGGCACATCGTCAAGGCCGAACCTGCGCGCCACATCGAGGTTGTGGCCATCCCCGGTCTGCGGCATCCCGACATTGACGAAGACCAGCTCGTAACGCTCGGCCACCAGCGCAGCAAAGCGCGGGGTTTCCAGCCACCCGGCCAGCGCGCGGCTATCGTGGCACCAGTTGGCGCCCAGCACCACCAGCACGCGCTTGCCATTGGCCGCGGCACGGGCGAGCGCGGCATCGACATCGCCCATCGCGTCCGGGCTGACAGCGTAGGAACGCGCTTCGGGATGGGGCGATGCTTCGGGAACCGCCGCGACCGGGGCCTCGGGTGTGGCCTCGGGCAGAATGGCGTCAGGCACACTCACGCAAGCGGCCAACGCCAGCGCCAGACTTGCGGCAATGGCAGCGCGGATCACTCTGCCGCGACTGCCGCTTGCGGTGCGGCGTGGGGATCGAAGGCGGTGGCTTCGCCCGCTTCGATGGCAGCGGCCTTTTCCTCGACGAGGCGGACGATGTGATCGAGCATCGCCTCATCATCGATGGCATGGGCCTTCATGCCGGACAGGTAGACCATATGCTTGCCATTGCCGCCGCCGGTGAGGCCGATATCGGTCTCACGCGCTTCGCCGGGGCCGTTGACGACGCAGCCGAGCACTGAAAGGCTCATCGGGGTCTTGATGTGTTCCAGCCGCTTTTCGAGCGTTTCGACCGTGCGGATCACATCGAAACCCTGCCGCGAGCAGGACGGGCACGACACGACGCGGACGCCGCGGGTTCTGAGGCCGAGCGCTTTGAGCATTTCAAAGCCGACCTTGATCTCCTGCTCTGGCTCTGCCGAGAGGCTGACGCGGATCGTGTCACCGATCCCGGCCCACAGCAGCGAGCCGATGCCGATCGAGGATTTCACCGTCCCGCCGATCAACCCGCCTGCCTCGGTAATGCCCAGATGCAGCGGGCAATCGACCGTTTCGGCCAAACCGTGATAAGCCGCAACCGCAAGGAACACGTCGGAAGCCTTCACCGCCACCTTGTATTCGTGGAAATCGTGATCCTGCAGCAGCTTGATGTGATCCAATGCGCTTTCGATCAGGGCTTCGGGGCAGGGCTCTCCATATTTTTCGAGCAGGTCCTTTTCCAAGGAGCCCGCGTTCACCCCGATGCGGATCGCGCAGCCATTGGCCTTGGCGGCGCGCACGACTTCTGCGACGCGGCTTGCCGAGCCGATATTGCCGGGATTGATGCGCAGGCAGGCCGCGCCCGCATCGGCGGCTTCGAGCGCGCGCTTATAATGGAAGTGGATGTCGGCCACGATCGGGATGCGGGCGGCGCGGGTGATCTTCTTGAAATCGCGCGTCGATTCCTCGGTCGGGCAGGACACGCGGATGATGTCCGCGCCCACTTCCTCGCAACGCCGGATCTGGTCGAGCGTCGCCTTGACGTCCTCTGTCGGGGTGTTGGTCATGGTCTGCACGGTGATGGGAGCATCACCGCCAACGGGGACATTCCCCACCATGATCTGGCGCGATTTGCGCCGCTCGATCGTGCGCCACGGACGGATGGAAGACATGGGGCGTCATATAGGCGGCAAAGCGTGGTCAGGCAATGACAAGCGCAGGCTGTGCTTTTGCCCGTTATCTCGCAATTGTTGCATATTGGGGCAGCCCCCGATTTGACGCTGACCAAGGGCGCAGCAGAAGGGGTTTGTTATCCATTCGAGGCGCACACACCGGACCCTGATCGCACGCGCGGCGCGCAAGGAGGGCGATATGAACATCACTGGCGAGCTGTGGCTGGCAGCCCGGGACATTGCCCGATCTTCGGCAATGCACCGCGCGCTGATGCTGGTTGTGCCCTATGCCTGCGTGCTGGTGGGGCTGGATGTCGCTGCCCACTATGGCGAGATCAGCAATGCCCACCTGCCGGCGCATTTCTTCATGTCATCCGATTATTCCTTCGGCGAATTCCTCGAATACGGGATGACGGCCTGCGCGGCGGTGTTCATGGGGCTGTGCTGGCTGCGGGCACGCTCGCCGGTCTACCTCGCCAATGCCATCCTGTTCGCATGGCTCACGCTCGACAATGCCTATGAATATCACGAGGAATTCGGTCTGGCGCTGGCGCCGGTTCTGCCCGTCCCCGGCTGGCTGCCGCTCCATGCCAATCATCTGGGCGAACTGATCTTTTTTGCGATCGTCGGGACGATCTGGCTGGCGGGCATGGTGTCGGCCCACCGCCGGGCCGAACGGCGCGAGGCCGCCTATGGCGTCTTGATCGGGGCCTGCATTGCCGGGACGGCGGTGTTCGGCGTGTTCGTCGATCTGCTGACCTCGCTGGGCGAACACTCGCTCACGGTGCTCAACGTCTTTGCCTTTGTGGAAGATGAGGGCGAATTTGCGATGATCCTTGTCATGTTTGCCGTGAGTGTGGGCATCTTCGATGTCGAACGCCGCCGTGCCGAGGCACAAGCGCCCCGGTCCCGAGGCCTGCAAACCGCGACTGCTTGACTTCGTCCCCCGGCGCGGCAGTCTGCGGCGCATTGACGGGGAGAGACCATGCTGACCCACACTTCTGCCGAATTGCGCGTCGCAGCGCCCAGCCTTGTGATGCGCGCGGTCAAATGGCTGGTGAGCCGCCAGACCCCGGTCTTCCCGCTGGACGAAACCGGGTTCCACACCGCGATGCAGGGCCGCAAGCTGCCGCTGGATGCGCCGATGCCCCCTGCCTTTCGCAAGCGTTTTGGCATCGAAGAGCGCGAAATGCTTGGCCACAAGGTGGTCACGCTGCACCCCCGATCAGGGCCGGGGGAATGGCACATGATCTATTTCCACGGCGGCGGCTTTGTGAAGCCGATGTTCAAGGTGCACTGGCCGCTGGTCGCCGCCATGGTGCAGGCCTGCGGGATCAGCGTCACCGTGCCGCTCTATCCCGTGGTGCCCGAGGCGCCTTACACCGCGCAGGACGATCTGGCCGATGCGGTCTGGGCCGATCTTGCTGCAAGGCATGATCCGGCACGCATCATTCTGAATGGCGATAGCGCAGGCGGGCACATGGCGCTGGCGCTGGCGCTGCGGCTGGTGGCCACAGGCGGCCCGCTGCCGGGCAAGCTTGCGCTGTTTGCCCCGTGGCTGGACCTTGGCCTTGCCGATCCGGCCATTGCCGCGGTCGAGCCGCATGACGTGATGCTCAAGATCGGCACCTTGCGCGCCTGCGGTGGTCTGGTGGCGGCAGGCCGGGCGCTGGACGATCCGGCGGTGAGCCCGCTTTATGCCTCTGCCGAGGCGCTTGGCGCGCTTCCGCCGACACGCATCTGGACCGGACGGCACGACATTTTCATCGTCGATTCGCGCAGTTTCCTTGCCCGGCTGGTCGAGGCGGGGGTGGACGCCAAGCTCTATGAATATGAAGGCGCGCCGCACGTCTTCATGGCAATCCTTCCCACCCGCGAGGCAAAGGATGCGATTGGCCTGCTGGCGGAGTTTGTGGCGGATTAGCCCGGATACCGCACCCCGGTCAGCTCCTCGCTCATCGCCCACAGACGGTCGGCATAGCTGGTGTTGACCGCATAGGAGCGCACCCCGCCGGTGGCAGAGGTATCGTCCACTCCGGCCACATGGCAGTCTTCGCAATAGACCCCGCCTCCAATACCTGAACCGCCGTCCAATTCAGGCGCGGTCGCGGCCCAGCAACTGGTCGCCGCCCCTTGAGGGATGGTCTTCCATTGGAAGCCCTGATCGCTGGACGTCACGCGCGCCATCAGCGCCTCGACCATTTCGGGGGTCATGTGGCGGCCAAGATTGGTCTGGATGCCGCCGGGGTGCACCGCATAGGCATGGATCCCCAGCACGGCGAAACGCTGCTCTAGTCCGACGCTGAACAGCACATTGGCGGTCTTGGAATGGCCATAGCTTTGCCACGGGTCATAGGGGCGATGCTGGAAATGCGGGTCGTCGAAATTGACGGGCGCAAAATGATGCCCGCGGCTCGACAGGTTGACGATCCGCTTGAGGTGCCCCTTCTCGATCAGCGGGAACAGCTCGCCGGTCAGCGCGAAGTGGCCGAGATGGTTCGTGCCGAACTGCATCTCGAACCCGTCGGCCGTGTGCAGGAACGGCGTCGCCATGACGCCTGCATTGTTGATCAGCAGGTCAATCTTGCTGAACCGCTGCCGTGCGCGCGAGGTAGCGGCGCGGATGGATTCAAGGCTGGTGAGATCGACCGTCAGCGTATCGAGCTGCGCCTTGGGGTGCTGCGCGACAATCGCGGCGACACTTTCATCCAGCTTGGCCTGATCGCGCCCCGCCATGATGACATGACCCCCTCGCGCCGCCATCGCCCGCGCTGTTTCCTGCCCGAGGCCCGAATTCGCGCCGGTGATGAACACTGTCCGTCCCGACAGGTCGATGCCCGCCAGCACCTCGTCTGCGGTGCTGGCCCAGTCGAATTCGCTCATGTCCCTCTCCCTCGGGTTATAGCTTCAATTCGTAGAGATACTCCGGATCGAGGTGGTCGCCCACCTTGAAGGTGATGTCGGCAATCTTGGCAAAGCCGTAACGCTGGTAGAACCGCTGCGCGCCGAAGTTTTCGGCATAGACGCTGAGCAGCACCGCATCATGCCCCTGCGTCCGGGCGAGGCCCAGCGCCCAGTCCATCAGCTTCCCGCCGATCCCGTGGCCGGTGTGGGTGGGCAGGGCATAAAGCTGGCCGAGTTCAATGGGGTTGGCCGCAGCGGAATATGCCCCGAACTTGGTGGGATAGCGCAGCTTGCAGTAGGCGACGAGCGTGCCTTCATCCTCGACAAGGCAATGGGTGCATTCATCGCCCGCGATTTCGGCGGCAACAGCGTCTGCATTGTGCACTTCGGCGAGGAAATCCTCGAGGTCCTTTGGCGTGTAAAGGTCCCCGAAGGCGGCGATAAAGGTCTCTGCGCCAAGGGCGGCAAGGGCGGGGGCATCTTCGGGCGTGGCAGGACGGTAGATCATGGCCCCGCCCTAGCCGTTCGTGCCGACACTGTTAAGCTGGCGAAACAAACGGGGCCGCGTTACATCATGTGCCCATGAAGAAGCTCGTCGCCGCTCTGGCCCTCGCCCTGCTGTCCCAACCCGCGCTGGCCGAGGACGCGCCCAAATGGTCGCTGGCGATCCATGGCGGGGCAGGTACGCTCGATCCCAAGGCGATGACGCCTGAACGCCGCGCGGCTTACGAGGCGGATTTGCAAGCCGCGCTGGATGCGGGCTCGAAGATCCTTGCCGAAGGCGGGGATGCGATGGACGCGATCAAGGCCGCGATCCTGATCATGGAGGATTCTCCGCTGTTCAACGCGGGCAAGGGCGCGGTGTTCACTTGGGACGGAACCAACGAACTCGACGCCTCGATCATGGACGGGCGGGACCGCAGCGCAGGCGCGATTGCGGGGGTGAAGACGGTGAGGAACCCGATCCTGCTCGCCGACACGGTGCGCACCCAGAGCGAACACGTGATGCTGATGGGTGCGGGCGCTGAGGCTTTTGCGCTGGAGAAGGGCTTTGCCGTGACCCCGCCCGAATATTTCGCCACCCCGGCGCGGCGCGAGGCGCTGGAGCGGATGAAGGCGAAGAAGCTTTCGGCGCTGGATGTCGATCACAAGTTCGGCACGGTGGGCGCGGTGGCGCTCGACACGAAGGGCAATCTGGCGGCGGGCACCTCCACCGGCGGGATGACCGGCAAACGCTGGGGCCGCGTGGGCGATGCGCCGGTGATTGGGGCGGGGACCTATGCGGATAACCGCGCCTGTGCGGTCTCGGCGACGGGGTGGGGGGAATATTTCCTGCGCGTCGGCGTGGCGCATGAGATTTGTGCACGGTTGCGCACGCTGAGGGCGATGAATTGGCTCTCGATCGATTACACCACCGGGGCGCGGCTTATTCCCGATCCAGAGGAAATCGCGGTCACTGTTCAGGATGTCGCGGATGCGGTCATGCAGGATGTCGCAGACCTCGGCGGCGATGGCGGGGTGATCCTCGTCACGCCCGAGGGCCACGCGATCTTCAGCTTCAACACCACCGGCATGTATCGCGGCCGCGCGACCAGCGCGGGAGTGAACGAAGTGGCGATCTTCGGCGGCGAGGAGAAGGCGTCAGCGACGCCGGATCATTGAGCCAACCTCCGTTCGCCCTGAGCTTGTCGAAGGG
>JAGKSZ010000064.1 GCA_018991295.1 Porphyrobacter sp.
GCTGGGTGTTTCTTCTCCAGCCACCCCGCCGATTTCACCCCCGTCTGCACCACCGAAATGGGCATGACCGCGCGCCTCGCCGCCGAATTCGACAAGCGGAACTGCAAGCCGCTCGGCCTTTCCACCGATACGGTCGCGGAACACCTCGCCTGGGTGAAGGATGTGAACGAAACTCAGGGTGTGACCCTTGCGTTTCCGATTGTGGCCGACCCTGATCTGGAAATCGCCAAGCTTTACGACATGATCCATCCCGATCAGTCGGAAACTGCGGCAGTGCGATCGGTGTTCATCATCGACCCGGCGAGGAAAATTCGCCTGATCATGACTTATCCGATGAGCGTGGGCCGCAATTTCGACGAGATTCTGCGGGTCATCGACAGCCTCCAGCTGGCCGACCGCCTAAAGATCGCCACCCCGGCCGATTGGCGCCCGGGCGACAAGGTGATCATCCCGCCTTCGGTCGATGATGCCACTGCGCAGGACCGTTTCCCGCAAGGGTTTGAAACGATCAAACCCTATCTGCGGATGGTCGCGGTCGCCTGACCTCGGCTCCTCATGCACCGCCGGGCTCCCCCCAGTTCGCCCGGCGGTGCAACCCTTTCGGCTTCAAACCGTATATTGGATGCAGCCGTTGCAATTGATCGCTGTGGCAAAGGGATTAGCTGCCTACCATGCTTGAAAACCTCGACGCGCTGCTGCTCGCACGGATCCAGTTCGCCTTCACGGTGAGCTTTCACTTCTTCTTCCCGGCCTTTTCCATCGGGCTGGCAAGTTACCTCGCGGTGCTGGAAGGGCTGTGGCTGAAGACCGGCAAATCGGTCTATCTCGACCTGTTCAAATACTGGCTGAAGATCTTCGCCATCGCCTTTGCGATGGGCGTCGTCTCGGGGATCGTCATGTCCTATCAGTTCGGCACCAACTGGTCGGTGTTTTCGGACAAGGCAGGCCCGGTGATCGGGCCGTTGATGGCCTATGAGGTGCTGACCGCCTTCTTCCTCGAAGCAGGCTTTCTTGGCGTGATGCTGTTCGGGATGAACAAGGTTGGCAAGAAGCTGCACTTTGCCGCCACACTGATGGTCGCGCTGGGGACTTTCGTTTCGGCCTTCTGGATTCTCAGCGTGAACAGCTGGATGCAGACGCCCACGGGCTACATCCTTGGCGATAATGGCCAGTTCCTGCCCGGTGACAGCTGGTGGGACATCGTCTTCAACCCGAGCTTTCCCTACCGCCTCGTGCACACAGTGATGGCGGCCTATCTGACGACCGCCTTTGTGGTCGGCGCAGTCGGCGCATGGCACCTGCTCAAGGACCGCGCCAACCCGCATGCGCGCAAGATGTTCTCGATGGCGATGTGGATGGCGGCGATTGTCACCCCTGCACAGATCTTCGCGGGTGACATGCACGGGCTCAATACGCTGGAACACCAGCCCGCCAAGGTGATGGCGATGGAGGGGCATTACCAGTCCCACCCCGAAGGCGCGCCGCTGATCCTGTTCGGCATTCCTGATTCCGAGGCGAAGACGGTGCGCTATGCCATCGAAATTCCCAAGGCCTCGTCCTTCATCCTCAAGCACGATTGGAACGCGCCGCTGAAGGGTCTCGACACCGTGCCTGACGATCAGGAGCCGCCTGTCGGGATGCTGTTCTGGAGTTTCCGCATCATGGTCGGCATCGGGTTTGCGATGCTGGGCATCGGGCTGTGGAGCCTGTGGGGCCGGGTGCGGGGCAGACTTTACGATATGCCGTGGCTGCACCGTGCGGCGGTGCTGATGGGCCCCTCGGGCTTTGCTGCGGTGCTCGCCGGATGGATCACCACTGAGGTGGGCCGCCAGCCTTTCGTCATCTATGGCCTGCTGCGCACCGCCGATGCCGCAAGCCCGCTCGATGCGCCTGCAGTTGCCGCCTCGCTGCTGGCCTTCATCCTTGTCTATTTCACCGTCTTCGGGATCGGCGTGTGGTATATCCTCAGGCTGATGGGCAAGGCCCCGCAGCCGGGCGAATATGGCGTCAAGCGCGGCGATGTCGGGCCGATCCGCACCGCGGGCATCACCCCGGGGCCGACGCAGAACCCCGGCGGCGAGGAGACGCTGCCATCGGCGGCACCGGAAAAGGAGCCGGTGTGATGGACCTCACCGTCGTCTGGGCCTTCATCATTGCCTTTGCCGTTTTCGCCTATGTGGTGATGGATGGCTTCGATCTGGGCATCGGCATCCTGTTCCCGACCTTCAAGGCAGGGCGCGAACGCGACCGGGCGATGAACTCTATCGCGCCGGTGTGGGACGGGAACGAGACCTGGCTGGTGCTGGGGGGAGGGGGCCTGTTTGCCGCCTTCCCGCTGGCCTATGCGGTGATCCTGCCTGCCACCTATCCGCTGATCATTGCGATGTTGCTGGGCCTTGTGTTCCGGGGCGTTGCCTTCGAATATCGCTGGAGGGACGCTGCGCACCAGAAATTCTGGGACAGGGCCTTTGCCGGCGGCTCACTGGTTGCCGCTCTGGCGCAAGGCATGACCCTGGGGGCGCTGCTGCAAGGGATCGAGGTGGAAGGCCGCGCCTATGCAGGCAGCTGGTGGGACTGGCTGACGCCCTATACCCTGCTCACCGGCCTTGGCACGGTCGCGGGCTATGCGCTCTTGGGCAGCACCTGGCTGATCTGGAAGCTCGACGGCGAGGAACAGGCCCACGCCCGCAAGCTCGCAATCCGCTGGGGCGCGGCAACCATTGTGCTGATGGGTGCAGTCAGCCTCTACAACATCGCGCTGAACGCCGAATATGCCGACCGCTGGCTGTCCGCCCCCGAAATCTACTACGTCGCGCCGGTGCCGATCCTTACTGCGGTTGTCGCGCTGTCGATGCTTCGCGCAATCCTCAAGGAGCGCAATTCCAAGCCCTTCTGGCTCGGGATCGCGCTGTTTTTCCTGGGGATGAGCGGCCTGGGAGTGACGATCTGGCCCTATGCCGTGCCTGAAAGCGTCACCATCTGGGAGGCCGCCGCGCCCTACCGCTCGCAGGCCTTCATGCTGGTGGGCGTGGCGCTGACCTTGCCGCTGATCCTTGCCTATACCGCATGGGCCTATTGGGTGTTCCGCGGGAAGGTGGCGGATGAAGGCTACCATTGATGTCCTCAAGACGCGCAGCGGCAGGACAACAAGAATGTTGAAGCCACCCGAGCATCCGCCCGAAGGCCCTCTGTGGCAACGCTTGCTGTGGATGGCGGGCATCTGGGCTGCGAGCGTCGCGGTGCTGGGCGTGGTTGCCTATGTCATCCGTCTGTGGATCGCGCCCTGATGGTGAAGGTCTGGTACGATGGCGCCTGCCCGCTTTGCCAGCGCGAGATTGCGCTGATGCGGCGCTTGGACAAGGGTGCGGCCATCACGTTCGTCGATGTCGCTGCCGAGGGCGATCCCGCTTGCCCGATCGACCGCGCACAGCTTCTCGCCCGGTTCCACGCCGAGGAGGATGGCGTTGTCCATTCCGGTGCGGCTGCCTTTGCCGCGATGTGGCGGGCCATCCCGCTGCTCCGCCCGCTTGGCCTGCTTGCGCGCAACCGTAGCGTGCTGCGGATGCTTGAGGCGGCCTATGTGCGCTTCCTCAGGCTGCGCCCGCGCCTGCAACGGCTGTTTACCTAGAAAACCGCTTGCCCTGAGGCGCTGCATCGTCTGAATTCCCGGCCACATAACGGGAGAGACCAGACGCCATGAGCAATTTCGGCGCGATGCAGAACGAGATTTACAACGCCGGCCTGCGCGGCATCCTGCCGACCTATCCTGTCGATTTCGCCACTCTGGAAAAGCGCGCGCACGAGGCGCTGGGGCCGATGCTGACCAACTATGTCGCAGGCGGCTGCGGGGATGAACACACGCAGGATCAGAATGCGGCGGCCTTTCACCACTGGGGCATGGTGCCGCGCATGATGGTCGATTGCACCACACGCGATCTGTCGATCGAGCTGTTCGGGCACACCTATCCCACCCCGCTGTTCATGGCCCCGATCGGCCTGAATGGTGAGGCATCGCAGGACCGGCACGGGGATATGGCCGCCGCACGGGCATCGGCGCTCACGGGGGTGCCGTTCTGCGCCTCGACCCTCGCCAATGATCCGCTGGAGGATGTGAAGGCGGCCTGCGGGGATACGCCCGCCTGGTTCCAGCTCTACACCCCCAAGAACAAGGATCTGGCGACCAGCCTGATCCGCCGCGCCGAGGAGGCGGGCTACAGCGCGCTGGTGGTGACGCTCGATACCTGGGTCACGGGCTGGAGGCCGCGTGATCTCAACGCCTCAAACTTCCCGCAACTGCGCGGCAAGGTGCTCCAGAACTACTTTACCGATCCTGTCTTCCGCTCGCTGCTGGCAAAGCCGCCCGAGGAAGATCCGGCAGCAGCGATCTTCACCTGGGCGGCGACCTTCGGGCAGGTGTTGACCTGGCAGGACATGGCTTGGTTCAAATCGGTCACCAAATTGCCGATTGTTCTCAAGGGCATCTGCCACCCCGATGACGCTCGCCGGGCCGTCGATAGCGGGGCGGATGCGGTCTATTGCTCAAATCATGGAGGCAGGCAGGCCAATGGCGGGATCGCCACGATCGACCTTCTCGAAGATGTCGTTGCGGCCGCTGGCGATGTGCCCGTGCTGTTCGACAGCGGGGTGCGATCCGGCACTGATGCAGTAAAGGCTCTCGCGCTCGGAGCGCGGGCGGTGGGTGTGGGGCGGCCCTACACCTATGGCCTTGCACTGGGCGGGGCCGAGGGGGCCGCCTGGGTGTTAAGATCAATCCTGGCCGAGGCCGACCTTTTGATGGCCGTTAACGGTTACCCGACCCTTGCCGATGTCCGCGCTGCGGGGGCCAGGCGCACGGATCGCTGAATTTCAGGATGCAAGTGCGTTAACCACATTCCCTCTGTGTTTTCCACAGGGTTGCTGGTAAAACGATTGCATAACAACCAGCGAATCGGGGACGCGATCGATGGCAAGACCGACCATCTGGTCCAGTGGGCCAGATCCCATGCGCCGTACCGTGTGTATCCAGGACGAACATTCGCGCCGGGCGCGTTACGGCCGGATTCAGCCGATGCAGCCGCGCCGGTCGATCCTTGAACGGATTGCCAGCCTCATCGCCTGAAGCGGCGGGCTAACTGCCCGCCCTTGCCAGCATCACCAGCTTGGTATCGGTAAAGGCGAGATAGCCTTCCTCGCCGCCTTCCGATCCGAACCCGCTGTCACCGACCCCGCCGAAGGGGGTTTCGGGTGATGATACAATCAGTTGGTTGATCCCCACCATTCCCGCACGCAAGGCTTTCCCGAGGTAGTGCGCTTCATCAAGGTCGCCGGAAAAGGCATAGGCGGCAAGGCCATAGCGCAAGCCATTGGCGATGCTCACGGCATCTTCGATGGCCCCAAAGGGGACGATCCCGGCGATCGGGCCGAAGGGTTCCTCGGTCATGAAGCGGCTGTCAGGTGCGGGGTTGGCGATCACGGTGGGGGGGAAGAAGAACCCCTTGCCGGGCAGGGCTGCCCCGCCGGTCACCACTTCGCCGCGGTTCCCCCGGCTATCTGCAACCACCTGTTCCATCGCGGAAATCCGGCGCGCATGGGCCAGCGGGCCCATCTCCACGCTGTCGTCCGCGCCGGCATCCCCGACCTTGATCCGGCTTGCCCTTGCGGCAAATTCAGCGACGAATTCCTCGTAGACTTCCCGTGCCACCAGAAAGCGGGTGGGCGACACGCAGACCTGGCCTGCGTTGCGGAACTTGGTGGCCGCGCACATCGCCACGGCCCGCGCAAGATCGGCATTTTTGCTTACGATAACAGGGGCATGGCCGCCAAGCTCGGGCGCAAAACGCTTCATGTGCGAGGCTGCCAGCGCGCCCAGTTGCTTGCCGATGGCGGTCGATCCGGTGAAGCTCACCTTGCGGGTCACGGGCGAGGCGATGAGGTGTTCGGCAATCGGCCCCGGATCGCCGTGGACGAGGTTCAGAACCCCGTCAGGCACCCCGGCATCGACAAAGCATTCGACCAGCAATTGCGCAGAAGCGGGTGTGTTTTCAGCGGGTTTGAAGATCGCAGTGCACCCTGCCGCGAGCGCGCCGCCGATCTTCTTGGCGGGCAGGTTGACCGGGAAATTCCACGGGGTCAGCAGCACCGCCGGGCCGATCGGCTCGTGCGTTACCATCTGCGCGATCAGCTGATTGCCGCGCGTAGGGATCAGCCGCCCCCCGCGCCGTTTGGCTTCTTCGCCAAGAAAATCAATCACATCGGCAGCCGAGGTAATCTCGCCCACGGCTTGCGCATGGGGCTTGCCCATTTCGGCGGTGATGACCCTTGCGATTGTTCCGGCCCGTTCCCGCAGCAGATCGGCCGCCCGGCGCAGGATCAGGTGACGATCTGCCCCCGATGTCGCGCTCCACCGCGGGAAGGCATCGCCTGCGGCCTTGAGCGCGGCATCGAGCTGGCTGGTCCCGGCCTTGGGGCACTGCCCGATCACATCGCCGGTGGCCGGGTTCACCACATCCATCACCCCGGCATCACCGGCTGCGATCCACTTGCCGCCGATGAACAGCTTGAGGGTCGGATAGGCAATCATGGGCAATTCCTTTGGTCAGCGATTGCGGCGCATTGTTTCACGTGAAACGCCTGCGCAAGCGGGGGTCAGGCAGGGGGCTGGAGGGGGGTGAGGAGGGGTCTGGCAGGGGTCTGGCAGGGGTCTGGGCCGGGTCTAGACCGCTACGACGTGCTGTTCGATCGCCCCGAAGATCGAGTGATTGGCAGCATCGCGCATTTCGATCCGCACCACATCACCGGCCTGCATGAACGGGGTCACAGGCACGCCGCCTGCGATGGTTTCGATCATGCGGATTTCCGCGATGCACGAATAGCCTGCGCCGCCTTCGGCCACGGGCTTGCCCGGTCCGCCATCGGCGCCCTTGTTCGAAACCGTGCCGGTCCCGATGATCGTGCCTGCCGCCAGATTGCGCGTTCTGGCGGCATGGGCCACCAGCTGCGCAAGGTTGAAGGTCGCATCAACCCCGGCATTGGCCCGGCCGAAGGGCTTGCCGTTATAGTCCACCATCAGCGGCAGGTGGATCAGGCTGTCCGCCCAGGCCGCGCCCAGTTCATCAGGCGTCACGCACACCGGCGAAAAGGCGCTGGCGGGCTTGGACTGGAAGAAGCCGAAACCCTTTTCCAGCTCGGCAGGGATCAGCCCGCGCAAGGACACATCATTGACCAGCATCAGCAGCTTGATGTGGCCTGCTGCGTCCTCTGCCGAAACGCCCATCGGCACATCATCGGTGATCGCCGCGATTTCGCCCTCCATGTCGCAGCCCCATGCGGCATCGCCCAAAGGAATGTCCTGACGCGGGCGCAGGAAGCTGTCCGATCCGCCCTGATACATCAGCGGATCGTGATAGAAGCTGTCGGGCACCTTCGCGCCGCGTGCCTGGCGCACCAGTTCCACATGGTTGATATAGGCGCTGCCATCGGCCCACTGAAAGGCGCGCGGCAGGGGCGAGTGGGCCTGCCGTTCGTGGAAGCGTTCGCACGGCACGGCTTCATGTTCGACATCGCGGGCCAGCACTTCAAGCTCGGGCGCAACCCGTTCCCAATTGTCGAGGGCGTATTGCAGCGTAGGCGCAATGTAACCGGCGGCGCAGCAGCGGGTCAGGTCTTTCGACACCACCACCAGCCTGCCGTCACGGGTGCCATTGTCGAGGGTTGCAAGCTTCATGATTTTCTCCCTGCTCCAAGTTCCGTTCGCCCTGAGCCTGTCGAAGGGCTGCTTTTTCTTCTTCCCCGCCAGTCCTCAGAAAGGACGGTGGTTGAACCTATGGTTCAGCTTCGCTTCCGACAAGCTCAGCACGAACGGGTTTGGTCTTATGATCCACCCGGCGCATCCACCTGCTTATCCGGATGCGCCGCCGCAAAGGCGGGCAGCGCAAGGCAGGCGGCTTCGATGCGGGTCATGTGGGGGCTGGCCGACAGATCGTAGGCAAAGCGCCGCGCATTGGCGAGCTGCGGGATCAGCACGATCTCGAACAGCCCCGGCGCATCGCCGTGCAGGAAATCGCCCGTGCCGATCTGCGCCAGCCGCGCCTCGACCGGATCGAGCGTGCGCTTCAGCCAAGTGCGATACCACACGTCAATCTCGTCCTGCGTGTGGCCGAGCGGGTCCTTGAGGTATTTGAGCACCGGCAGATTGTTGACCGCGTGAATTTCGGTGGCGATCCCATAGGCCAGTTCGCGCACCGTGTAGCGCGCCTCGATGTCCTGCGGCAGGAAGGGGGCTTGCGGATAGGCCTCGTCCAGCCATTCCAGCAGCGCCATGGACTGCGCCCGGTCACGCCCGTCTGCTTCCAGCATCGGCAGCGATCCGAAGGGGTTGCGCTGCGTGAAGGCGGCGTCCTTGTTTTCGGCGGTGACAAGGTTGACGGGCACGTTCTCGAAGGCGAGGCCCTTGTGGTTGAGGGCAATGCGCAGGCGGTATGAGGTGGACGAACGGAAGTAGCCGTAAAGTTTCATCATGCTCATCGCCCAGCCATTGCAGGTGTGCGGCGGCGGGGCAAGGGGATGCAAGACACAGATGCCCGCGATCTTTGCGCCTCTCCGGGCCTGACCCGGCGAGGGGATATGGGCAGGGCTTTCAAGCGGGCGTCAGCGCCCGGCTGACCGCGCCCAGCAGGGTGGCTGGCGGGCAGGGTTTCACCAGCGTTGTTGCCCGGGGGAAGCGGGCGGCAAGGGCGCGGGTATCGGCGGGATCGGAATGGAGGATCACCGGCACGTTTTCATCCAGCAGCTTCTGCGCCAGTTCGAGGCTGAGGCCATCGGCGAGTTCGATATCGAGCAACGCCAGATCGGGCCGTTCCTTCTGGCAGGCGAGCATGGCCGCGGAAATCCCGGCATGGGGGCCTTCCACCAGATAGCCTGCTTCTTCGAAGGTATCACACAGGTCGAAACCAGTGATGAATTCATCTTCAGCCACCAAGATTCGCACAGCCATCGGCATGTCTCCCCGCGTCAACGAATCCCATTGACGCGGAGTGTATCACGCTTTGGACGTCAACCTTCGGGAAATCTCATCCATTATTGCCGAATTGCTGCACATAGGCGGCCTCGTCGCCCGCGCTGAGCAGGCGGGCCTGTTCCACCCACTGATCGCGAGTGATGCGCCCGGCAAAGCGGCCCATCTGCGCAGCGATCCGTTCGATATCCTCAGGCGTCCATGCGGCGATCTGCGCATAGCGGGTGACCCCGAGTTCGCCCAGCAGCGCCGCGATCTTGGGGCCGAGGCCCTTGATGCGAGTGAGATCATCGGCAGCGCCCGCAGCAGGGGCAGGGGCAGGGGCAGGGGCCGGGGCCGGGGCCGGGACAGGCGGCGGCGTCGGCTCCACCGCAGCCTCAAGCGGAGCGGCAGGGGCGGCGAGAGGGGCAGCGGCAGGGGCGGCATCGATCAGTGCCTGATTGCGCGGGGCCGGGGCCGCGCCTTCCTCCAGCACATCGCGCACCAGCCCTGCGCCGCCATCAGCATCGGTGATGCGCGCCTTGCGGCCCGCGCGGGTGAAGGCCCACACCATCATCACCAGCACGACAAGTGCGATCAGGATGACGGGGACAAGGGTGCTGGGATCGGCGGGGTTCATCGGGTCACTCGTTTACCGTGGGAATCGGGCGGGAAGGTGTTTGCGGCGCTCTAGCAGCGATCCCTTGTCTTCGCACCCTTTCAGGACAGGTCGCCTTCGGGATCGGGGGCGCTTTGCTTGCGGAACAGCACCTTGTCGTCCTCGGAAAAGCCGCGCCGCCAGATCACCAGCGCATAGGTGCCGAGCACGGCGGGGATGCCCAGCACCAGCTCCATCCATTCCGGCGCCCAGGTGAAGGCATAGCCCACCACCACGGCGGGCGCGGCGGCATAGACCAGCGCCCAGCGCCAGTTCGATACCGGTGCGCCCAGCAGATGCTTGAGGAGCAGCGCCTTGACGAGGCTTGATACGCCAAGCGCGATCATCAGCGCGCCTGCTGCTCCTGCCGCCTGAAACCCGCGTCCCAGTTCCATCCGCGCCGCCACTTCGATCAGCGCAATCGTCAGCACGGCCTGAAGGGCGATGATCCCGACCGAAATGGCGAGGTTGCGCTTCCTTGCGATGTAGACGAGCACGCTTTCCGACACGACCGCCATCGAGGCGACGACTTCAGCCGCCAGCAGGAAGGCGAGCGCCGCTGTGCCTGCGACATAATCCGGGCCCCACAGGCCCATCACCGCCTCGCCCGGCACGCCCAGCACCAGCGCGATGCCGAGCTGGATGGCGATGATCCAGAACCCCACCTGCCGCACCTGTGCAGCGATGGCATCCATGTTGCCGATCCGCAGGTTCCTGGTGATGACGGGCGAGAGGATCGGCTCGAACGAGGTCTTCAGCTTCTGCGGCAACGAAGCGATCTGCTGCGCGGCGTAATAGATCCCCACCGCCTGCGGGGGCGCGAAGATGCCGAGGATGAAGATATCGAGCAGCCGCGTGCCGCGTTCAATGGCGTCTGCGCCGACAATCGGAAAGGCCCGCGCCGACATGGCCAGCATCGCGCGCGGTGCGGGACGCCAACCCCTTGGCAGGCCATAGGTCCTGAGGAACGGCCACAGCGCGGTCAGCAGCCCGGCAAAGATCGAAGCGATGAAGGCCAGCGCCAGACCGGCATCGCGCGTGGCGGGGATGAAGAAGAACACGCCTGCGCCAATCGAGATCGTCCACGGCTCCACCACCGCCCGCGCGCGCACCGTGGTGGCGATATCGAAGCGGTAGGCTTGGGCTGCCAGCAGGATTTCGGTCACCGCAAAGGCCGGGATGGTGGCGATCAGCCACAGGTCCCACGGGCTGTTCATCCCGTTGGGGAACATCGGTTCCGGGAACACCCACAGCACTGCGGCAGCCAGCGCCGAATAGGCGAGCGCCAGCGCAATCCCATCATAGACGAGGTTGGTTTCCGCCCCCCGGTCCTCGCCCGCGCCTTCGGACAATCGCTGGGCAAGGCCGCGCTTTTCGCCCAGCGAACACACCAGCGCGACAATCTCGATCAGCACCATCGCCGAGGCAAAGCGCCCCAGCGCGGTGGCGCCGTACAGGCGGGTGGCGATCACAAGGAAGGGGATGCGCGCGATCAGCCGGACGACAAAGCCCAGCGTGTTGGTGCGCCCGCCTTTGGCCAGCTGGGCGATATCGTCGCTGTTATCGGGGGCAGCCGGGGTTGCGGTCACGCGGTCAGGTCCCCGGCATCGCTTTCCAGTTCGGCGCGCAAGGGGCGGGCGAGCAGGGCTGCAACGATGCTTCGCGCATTGGCGCCCTTGAGAATGGCATCGACCGCCTCGACAATCGGCATGGCGATACCGCGCCGCTGTGCGAGTTCTGCAAGCACAGGGGCGGTGTGCGCGCCTTCGGCCACGGTGCGGCGGTCAGCCATCAGGGCGGCAGCAGAAGCGCCTTCGCCTAACGCCTTGCCGAGCGAGAAATTGCGGCTGGACGTGCTGGAACAGGTCAGCACCAGATCGCCAAGGCCGCACAGGCCCGCCAGCGTCTCGCCCTCGGCCCCCAGCGCCTCGCCAAAGCGCAGCATCTCGGCATAGCCGCGCGCGATCAGCGCGGCGCGCGCATTCTGGCCGAGCGCGAGGCCTTCCACCACTCCGCAGGCAATCGCGAGCACGTTCTTGACCGCGCCGCCGATCTCCGCGCCGGTGACATCGTCGGAATAATAGGGGCGGAACGCAGGCCGGGCGATGGCAGGGGCGAGGCGTTCCCACTGTTCGCGCCCGCCGCTGCACGCCAGCGTCACGGCGGTGGGAAGGCCGGCGGCGACTTCATGCGCGAAGGTCGGGCCCGATAGCACCGCGATGGCGCTGCCGGGCGATGCCTCACGCGCCACATCGTTCATGAGCCGCCCCGTGCCCGCCTCGATCCCCTTGGAACACAGCACCAGATCACGCGGCGGGCGGGCAAGGCCGGACAGCACCCGGCCAAGCACCTGTGCAGGCGTGACCACCAGCACGGTATCGAGCGCGGCCAGATCGCCCAGATCGCCGGTCGCCCGGATGGTGGGGGCAAGCGTGGCAGAAGGCAGGAAAAGCGGGTTGCGATGCTGCGCATTGATCGCCTGCACGACTTCGGCCTCATAGGCCCACAGCACCACCTCGCGCCCGTCGCTGGCCAGCATCTGCGCAAGCGCCGTGCCCCATGCACCAGCGCCAATCACGCCGATGGTTTCGGCCCTGTCCTGAGCTTGTCGAAGGATCATGCCTTATACCCCGCACCGCGCACCGCCTCTGCCGCCGGATCGAGCGGCCAGCGCGGGCGGGCAACGAAATCGAGGCTGTCGCCTGCAAAGTCTGCGCCTTCAATCGCAAGCCGTTCAAGCCCCGCCCATGCGATCATCGCGGCGTTATCCGTGCACAGGGCCAGCGGCGGGGCGGTGAAGGGCATCCCCGGCCGGGCCGCCAAGGGTTTCAAGCGCGCCGCGCACGGTCTGGTTGGCCGCAACCCCGCCCGCCACCACCAGCGCGGGGAAGGGGCCTGCTGCATCCAGTGCGTGTTCCAGCCGGTCGATCAGGCATTCGACGGCAGCCTGCTGGAAACTCGCGGCGATATCGGCGTCGGTATAGCCGAAATCCGTTCGCCCTGAGCCTGTCGAAGGGTTGTACTTTCTTTCAGCGACGGTGCTTGCCTCAAGTAAGGACGGTGCTTCGACAAGCTCAGCCCGAACGGATTTTGCCTGAGCCTCCTTCGCCCGCAGCACCGCGCTTTTGAGGCCCGCGAACGAGAAATGCGGTTCGCTCGATCCCTTCAGCGGGCGGGGCAGGGGCACCGCGTGCGGATCACCCTCCCGCGCCAGCCGTTCCACCGCAGGCCCGCCGGGATAGCCGAGGCCCAGAATCTTGGCGGTCTTGTCAAAGGCCTCGCCCAGCGCATCATCGATCGTGGTGGCAAGGCGGCGATATTGGCCCACGCCTGCAACGGCAAGGATCTGGCAATGCCCGCCCGATACCAACAGCAGCAGATAGGGAAAGGCCAGCGCCCGGTCAGCAAGGCGCGGGGACAGGGCGTGGCCTTCAAGGTGATTGACCGCCAGCAAGGGCTTTCCCGATGCCATGGCCAGCGCCTTGGCAGTGACAAGGCCGACCATCACCCCGCCGATCAGCCCCGGCCCTGCCGTGGCGGCAATCGCATCGACATCATCCAGCGCCATGCCTGCATCGCCCATCACCTTTTCGAGCATCGGGGCAAGCCGTTCGGCATGGGCGCGCGCGGCGATTTCGGGGACAACGCCGCCATAGGGCGCGTGTTCGGCTTCCTGACTGGCAATCGCCTGCGCCACGATCGTCCCGTCCCCGCGCACCAGTGCAACGGCGGTTTCATCGCAGCTTGATTCGATGCCCAGCACCAGCGGCGCTGCCTGCGCGCTATCCAAGATGTGCGTTCCCGATCCCATCCGACTTCCATCTAGTCGCTATGACGGGTAGGGCAAGCGGGCATGACGACAAGCACCCCGGCAACGCCCCGCATCCGCCTTGGCACCCGCAACTCTCCGCTGGCGATGGCGCAGGCCTATGAAACCCGCGCGCGCCTGTGCGCTGCCCACGGCTGGGCCGAGGATGAAATCGAACTCGTCCCCGTGCTTGCCAGCGGTGACAAGGTGCTTGACCGGCCCCTGTCCGAAATCGGCGGCAAGGCGCTGTGGACCAAGGAGCTTGACCAGTGGCTGGGCGAAGGCCGGATCGACCTGTCGGTGCACTCGGCCAAGGATGTGGAGACGATCCGCCCGTCTGAATTCCATTTCCCCGCCTTCCTGCCCCGCGCTGACCGGCGCGATAGCCTTGTGGGCGCGTCCAGCATTGCCGCGATCCCTGAAGGCGCGGTTGTCGGCACCAGCGCCCCGCGCCGGGCCGCGCAGCTTTTGAACCTGCGGCCCGATTGCAAGGTTGTGACCTTCCGCGGCAATGTCGCCACGCGGCTGGCGAAATTGGAGGCCGGTGAGGCCGATGTGACCTTCCTTGCCGCTGCCGGGCTGGAGCGGCTGGGTCAGTCCGAAGTCGGCACGCCGCTTGGGTCCGAAGAATGGATCCCTGCCGCAGCGCAAGGCGTGATCGCGATCGAATGCCGCGCCGATGATGCGGCAACCACCGCGCTGCTCGCCGCCATTGACCACGCGCCGACGCGGGCCGAACTGGAGGCGGAACGCGCGCTGCTGGCAGCCTTGGGCGGCACGTGCCATTCGCCGGTTGCGGTGCTGTGCCAGCTTTCGGGCGAAAACCTTGCCATGCGCGCCGCGCTGTTCAGCCCTGACGGGGCCGAACGGATCGAGGGCAGCGCAAGCTTTGCCCCCGGCGATCATGCCCAAGTCGCGGCGCTTGCCGCCGATCTGCTGGCGCGGGCAACGCCTGCCATCGCCGCGCATTTCCGGGCGGCCTGATGGGGTTTCACCTGATCGCGCTCAGGCCCGAACCGGGGCTCACCGCGACACTGGACAGGGCCCGCAGCATCGGGCTGACGATCACCGGCCATGCCCTCTCGGAAATCCGCGCAGTGGCATGGGACTGTCCTGATCCGGCCGCGATGGATGGCCTGCTGATCGGCAGCGCCAATGCCATCCTCCACGGCGGCGCAAACCTTGCGCGCCTGCGTGACAAGAGGGTCTATGCCGTGGGCGAGGCGACGGCGGCGGCGGCGCGGGCGCAGGGCTTTGCCGTTGCCATGACGGGGAGCGGGGGCCTGCAAGGCGTGCTCGATGCCATCGCGTCGAAGGGTCTGGGGCCCTGCCACCTTTTGCGCATCGCAGGTGAGGAGCACATGCCGCTGTCCCCTCCGCCCGGCGTGACGTTCGATGAGGTGATTGCCTATCGCTCGGAGGCGTTGCCGCTTGACCCGGTGGCTGGGCTGCTGGCCGCAAAAGACGCGCTGGTGCTGCTCCATTCGGCGGCCACGGCCCGGCATTTCGCTGCCGAGTGCGACCGGCTGGGGCTTGCCCGCGCTGCCATTACCCTTGCCGCGCTCGGCCCGCGTATTGCGGCAGCAGCGGGGGAGGGCTGGGCCGCCGTCCACACCGCCGCCACCCCTGACGAGGGCGCCTTGCTGCAATTGGCATTTGACTTGTGCGAGCGGGCGCGCTCCACTCTGCCACTTTCCGCCCCGGCAGCCGTGAACCCGGCGCCTCAGTCAGAACAATGAAGGTCGCAAGAACGGATCGTCATGGCATCTGAGCCCGGACCATCACCTTACGAAACCCCCGCTCGCCCCGGATCCTCGCGGGGTCTGTTGCTGGCTGCGTGCCTTGCCTTTGTGGCAGGCGGCGCGCTGGTGGGCTGGGTGATGTGGTACAACCTCGCCGGCCAGCCTGATGCCGCCCCGGCGCAGATCATGGCGGACGCATCGCCCACCTCCGCTGCGCCCACCCCGGCAGCTCCTGCGAGCGCAACGCCTGCCGCTGCCGCCGCGATCGCGGCTGAACAAACCGCCGAGCGCGTGGCCGAACAGCAGGGCGGCATCGATCAGCGCCTTGCCGCCGCCGAACAGCGCCTCACCCGGCTCGATCTGCAGGCCCAGGCCGCCGCCGGCAATGCCGCACGCGCTGAAAGCCTCCTGATTGCCTTTGCAACCCGCCGCTCGCTCGAACGCGGGGCGGAGCTTGGCTATCTTGCCGATCAGCTGCGCCTGCGCTTTGGCGATCAGTGGCCCAATGCGGTGGGCACGATCATCGAATTCTCGCGTGCGCCGGTGCGGCTCGATCAGCTGGTGGCGCGGTTGGAGGGGCTTGGCCCGCAATTGCAGCAGAGCAACGAGGGGCCTTCATGGGGCGCCTTCAAGCGCGAGCTGAAGCAGCTGTTCGTGTTCCGCCGCGAAAGCACGCCTTCGCCCCAGCCGCAAAAGCGCCTCGAACGGGCGCGCTGGGCGCTGGAACAGGGACGCTATCAGGCCGCGATTGACGAGGTGCGCGGGATGCCGGGCGCGGCCAAGGCCGAGGCGTGGATCAAGGATGCCGAACGCTACAAGAAGGCGATGGACGCGCTGGAGGTGGTGGAAACCGCCGCCGTGCTCGACCAGCGCGGCCTGCGCGATGGCGCGGGCAACCCGGTGCGCCAGCTGAGCCCGCTGGTGCGGCCTTAGCGGCATCCGTCACCCCAGCGAAAGCTGGGGCCTAGGGCGAGGAAGCGCATTACTCGCCGATGTAATCGCCCGGACGATCTGGTGCTGGGAGGACGGGAGAGATCCTTTTGCTCCTCTCAGAGCCCCAGCTTTTCCCCTCGCCAAGTCTTGCCTCCCGGCTTGGCTGAGAGCGCTTCACATCTAGCCCAGCGGCACCTGATCAAGCAAGTTTCAGGGAGTTGATCCTGTGCCGCCCTAGGCCCCAGCTTGCGCTGGGG
>JAGKSZ010000065.1 GCA_018991295.1 Porphyrobacter sp.
CCGCCGATCCCGGCGCCGATGATGCGCCCGGTATCGCCGCCGAGCGCGCCGCCCAGCAGGTAGCCGAGCGTGCCGCCCAGACCCACGCCGATCGCGGTGCGCGAGATCTTCTTCTCGCCGGTGTTCGGATCGGTGACGCAGGCGCTGGTGGTGAGCAGCGCGATGGCCGCCGTGCCCGAAAGCAGGATACGCGAAATAGTCATGATGAATGCCTCCCTTTATTATGCGGGCGAGGATGACATGCCGCCCCTGCGGCGACAAGCCATAGCCCCGGTGTAACGAGTGGCTCTTGCGGCGGGCGGCCTTGACCTTCGTTGAACAGCCCTGTTGCCCGCCGTTCAGGCAAGCACCCCGGTTGCATGGCTGGCAAGCGGCGCACTTTGTGCTAGCGCGGGAGGCGTGACACCTTTTCCCTGGTCTGACCTTGCCATCATCATCGCGCTTGTCGTGATCAACGGCGTCTTTGCCATGTCCGAGCTGGCGATTGTCAGCGCCAAGACCAGCGCGCTGGAGGCCAAGGCGGAAAGCGGGTCGACCTCCGCACGGCTGGCGATCGAGCTGGCCGCGAACCCGGGCAAGTTCCTTTCCACCGTGCAGATCGGCATCACCCTGATCGGCATTATCGCGGGCGCCTATTCGGGCGCGAGCCTCGGGCAGCCGGTGGGTGAGCGGCTGACGGCGCTGGGCCTGCCGGCCAAATATGCCGACGAAACCGGTTTTGCCGTGGTGATTGCCTTTACCACCTATCTCAGTCTGATCGTGGGCGAGTTGGTGCCAAAGCAGCTTGCCCTGCGTGCGGCAGTGCCGGTGTCGCTGGTGATGGCGCGTCCGATGGCCTTCATGGCGCGCGCCGCCGCGCCGCTGGTGTGGCTGCTCGATTCGAGCTCTGCCGGGATCATCCGCCTGTTCGGCCTGCGCGCTGGCGGTGAAAGCACGGTCACCGCCGAAGAATTGCAGATGATCTTTGCCGAAGCGACGCGTTCCGGCGTGATCGAGGATGAACAGCGCCAGCTGCTGACCGGGGTGGTGCGCCTTGCCGAACGCCCGGTGCGCGAAATGATGACCCCGCGCACCGAAGTCGACTGGATCAGTGCCGATGCCGATGCGGCGGAAATCCGCGACACGATCGAGGAAAGCACGCACTCGCTGCTGCCCGTGGCCGATGGATCGCCCGATACAATCCTTGGGGTGGTCAAGGTGCGCGATGTGCTGGCGGCGCTGGTGCGCGGCGGCCCGGTGTCGATCCGCGACATGATGCGCAAGGTCGAAGTGGTGCCCGATCAGCTTGATGCGATGGACGCGCTGCGGGTGCTGCAATCGGCCGAAGTGGCGATGGCGGTGGTGCATGACGAATATGGCCATTTCGAAGGCATCGTCACGCCGGTCGATCTGCTCACCGCGATTGTCGGCAACTTCGCCAGCGATTCGGACGATGGCGATCTGCCGAGCGTGGTGGAGCGCGAGGATGGTTCGCTGCTGGTGTCAGGCTCGCTGTCCGCCGATGCGCTGGCGGACCGGCTGGGCCTTGAATATGGCGAGGACCGCGAATTCGGCACGGCGGCAGGCTATGCCTTGTCGGTGATGAAGAAGCTGCCGCATGAAGGCGAACACTTCACCGATCAGGGCTGGCGCTTCGAGGTCGTCGACATGGACGGGCGCCGCATCGACAAGCTGCTGGTCAGCCGGGAGCGCGACGGGGACTAGCCTTTTTGTTGCGCCGTCAAACGCCGGGCGGCGGACATCCGTCCGCCTCAGCTTCCTCTGCGTCTTTGCGCGGAACAATCCATTTTCCTACCCGCGCTGCGCGTGACAGGATCGCGGGTATGACCTTGCCCATTCGCCTGATCTGCCGCGCTGACACATGGGCTGCGCGGCAGACAGGATTTTCCGTTCTGGACAGTGTCTCATGTGTCTCCAACATCCCCGGAACAGGGGTGCCGGAACATGCCTCAGGCGCTCGGGATTACCGTCGTGGCCGATTGCCCGTCACCTTCGGGGGCGGCGATGATGTCGCGGGTGATGCGGCCCTTGGCGACGGTGTTGGTGCCGGTGTCGCCCACCTGGCTGCGGATGCTCGGATCGGCGCGGCCGGCGCGGTCGAGCACGCTTGCCTCGACGCGGCTGCGCGGGGCAGGGCCGCCGAACAGGGCTTCAAGCGCCTGCTCCGATGCCGTGCCTTCCGAGGGGCGCGGGGCGCCGGGGGCGGGCGGGGTCAGCGTGAAATCGGGCGGCACCACCAGCGGGGCCTGCCGCTGCACGGCGAATTCGTCGGGCCGGGCGCGGTTGAACACGCCGCCACCGCCACCACAGGCAGCCAACAGGGCCGAGGTGCCAGCCAGCAGGAACAGGGGTGCAATCTTACGCATCTTGAGTCTCTCCGCGGGGGCTGTCCCCGTCTTGTGTGTCGTCCTTGTCGCGCACCAGCAGGCTTCGGGCAAGGATAATGACAACACCGATGGTGATCGCCGCATCAGCGACGTTGAAGATCAGGAAGGGCCGGAAGCCCCCGATGTGAAAATCGGCAAAGTCGATGACATAGCCCAGCTCGAACCGATCACGGATATTGCCCAGCGCCCCGCCGCAGATCAGCGCAAGGCCGGCGATATCCCCGAGCCGCTTCTCGCGCATCATCCACACCAGCACCACCAGCGCAATCAGCGCCGTAACCGCCACCAGCGCCCAGCGCGTTTCCATGTTGTTCGCTTCGAACATCCCGAGCGAAACGCCGCGATTTTCGGTGTAGGTGAGGTCGAAGAACGGCAGCAGATCAATGTGTCGCACCTGCCGGAGCGCGAGCGGGCCGATCACATACCACTTCACGATCTGGTCGATGATCGCCACCAGTGCGGCGATACCAAGGCCGATCAGCCGGTTGCGGGTGAACAGGCCGCTCATGCGCCCACCACCGCATCGCAGCGCCCGCACAGCGAAGCATCTTCCGCCACATCGGGCAGGTGGCGCCAGCAGCGGCCGCATTTGTGGTGGGCGGTCTTGGTCACGATCACCCCGTCGCCCTGCCCGCGCGTGACTGTCGCGGTGATGAACAGTTCAGCGAGCGCCGCGTCCGTCACGCCTTCGGGCACGGCGCTGGCTGGGACGATGACCTCGGCCTCAAGGCTGGAGCGGATGGTCTTGTCGCGGCGCAGCGGCTCGATCGCTTCGTTGACCTGGTCACGCAGCGCCCTGAGCGCGTCCCACTTGGCCCTGTCGGCCACCACGGCGGGGATGCTCGGACATTCGAGCAGGTGGACGGAGCCGCGTTGACCGGCGTCATCTGCCTCCCCGTCCTCGGGATAGCGGCTCAGCCACACTTCTTCGGCCGTGAACACCAGCACCGGCGCGGCATAGCGCACGAGCGCGTGGAACAGGAGGTCGAGCACGGTGCGATAGGCGTTGCGCGTGCCCGAGTCCGGCCCGTCGCAATAGAGGCTGTCCTTGCGGATATCGAAGAAGAAGGCGCTGAGGTCTTCGTTGCAGAAATCCACCAGCAGGCGGGTGTAGAGGTTGAAATCGTAGCTTTCCGCCGCCGCTTTCAGCCTCCCGTCCAGCTCGGAAAGCAGCGCGAGGATATAGACCTCCAGCTCCGGCAGCTCGCCCGCGTCGCACATATCGCCCACAAACCCATCGAGCGCGCCGAGGAGGTAGCGGAAAGTGTTCCTGAGCTTGCGATACTGGTCGCCGACGCCCTTCAGGATTTCATCGCCAATGCGGTGATCCTCGGTGAAGTCGACCGAAAGCGCCCACAGCCGGATGATGTCCGCGCCGTAGGTTTCCATCACCTTCAAGGGATCGACCGTGTTGCCGAGAGACTTCGACATCTTCTTGCCCTTGGCATCCATCGTGAAGCCGTGGGTCAGGACCTGATCGTAAGGCGCGCGGCCCCGCGTCGCGGCGGATTGCAGCAGCGAGGACTGGAACCAGCCGCGATGCTGGTCCGAGCCTTCGAGGTAGAGGTTGGCGGGCCATGTGAGGTCCGGCCAGCGCCCGCTTTCGAGCACGAAGGCGTGGGTGCAGCCGCTATCGAACCACACGTCGAGAATGTCGGTGACCATCTCGAAGTCGGCAGGGTCGTAGTCCGGACCGAGGAAGGCCGCCTTGTTGGCGCTGTTCCATGCGTCCATGCCTTCCGCGTTCACCGCCGCGACGATGCGGGCGTTGACGGCGGGGTCTTGCAGGTAGGAGCCGTCAGGCCGCACAAACAGCGTGATCGGCACGCCCCATGCGCGCTGGCGCGAGAGCACCCAGTCGGGGCGGCCTTCGACCATCGCGCCGATGCGGTTGCGGCCCTTTTCGGGGATGAACTGGACGCGGGCGATTTCGGCGAGGGCGACGTCCCTCAAACTCCGTTCGCCCTGAGCTTGTCGAAGGGCCGCACTTTCTTCGGCGCTGTCGGACAAAGAGGAGGACGGGGCTTCGACAGGCTCAGCCCGAACGGTTTTCTGATCCATCGGCACGAACCACTGCGCCGTAGCACGGAAGATCACCTTGGCCTTGGAGCGCCACGAGTGCGGGTAGGAGTGCGCGTAGTCCGCGCTCGCCGCCAGCAGCGCGCCCGCTTCGCGCAGGTCCGAACAGATCGGGCCGTCTGGCGCGTTAAATTTCGGGTTGATGACGCTCATGCGCCGCTCATCGCCAGCGCCGAGCCAGCCCCAGTCGTCGCGGTAGCGCCCGTCGTCCATCACCGCGAAGACGGGGTTGATGCCGTTCGCTTTGCAGAGGTCAAAGTCGTCCTCGCCATGATCGGGCGCCATATGGACGAGGCCGGTGCCGCTGTCGGTCGTGACGAAGTCGCCGGGAAGCAGCGGGCGCGGGGCCGCGTAGAACCCGCCGAGATGGTGCATCGGGTGGCGGGCGAGGGTGCCGGCGAGGTCTTCGCCTTTGAACCTCCGAAGTTCATGGAAGTTTATGGCGAGGATTTTCGCATCCAAGTCTGGAAACGCCGCATCCTTGATTGCTGCCCTAGCTCTTCCAAGCATCGTTTGGGCGAGCGGCAAAGCCACCAACAAGGGGCCATCTGGAAAATCGCCTCGCTCTTTGAGGCGTCGAGCGACCTCTTCAGAATGGCTGAACCTAAGGTCAACCGTCCCACCAATCGTGCCGAGTTCTGGGTAAATATCGAGCAGCACATACTCAACCTCTGGCCCATAGGCCAAAGCCTGGTTGACCGGGATGGTCCACGGCGTGGTCGTCCAGATCACTGCGTGGGCGCCGACCAGTTCGGGGATCGGCGATTCCACAATCTCGAACGCCACGTCGATCTGGGTCGAGGTGATGTCCTCGTATTCGACCTCCGCCTCGGCCAGCGCGGTCTGTTCGACGGGCGACCACATCACCGGCTTCGAGCCGCGGTAGAGGTTCCCCGCCTCGGCCAGCTTGAGCAGCTCGGCGACGATCACCGCCTCGCTCTCCTTCTGCATGGTGAGGTAGGGGTGGTCCCAATCGCCCATGATGCCGAGGCGCTTCAGCTGCTCGCGCTGGGTATCGACCCACTTCTGGGCATAGGCGCGGCATTCGTTGCGGAAGGCCATGACCGCCGCTTCATCGCGCCCCGCGCCGGTGAGGACGGGCTTGGCCTTCTTCTCCTTGCGGTACTGCTCCTCGACCTTCCACTCGATGGGGAGGCCGTGGCAGTCCCAGCCGGGCACGTAAGGCGCATCGCGGCCCAAGAGGTTCCGGGTGCGGCAGACCATGTCCTTGAGGATGTGGTTCAGCGCATGGCCCACGTGGATGTCGCCATTGGCGTAGGGCGGGCCATCGTGGAGGATGAATTTTTCGCGCCCCCGGCGGGCTTTGCGGAGCGCATCGTAGAGCCCGATCTGCTCCCAGCGCGCGGCAATGCCCGGCTCCTTCTGGGGGAGGCCGGCCTTCATGGGGAAATCGGTCTTCGGCAGGAAGACGGTGTCCCGAAAGTCTTTCGCTTCTTTGGCGCGCTGCGTGGGTTCTTCGGACATAGGCTCGCGCCGTTAGGGCAATTGCGCGTCTCGATAAAGGGTTTGCGCGCAGCACCTGCCAATTGCGTCATCCTGAACTCGTTTCAGGTTCCATGTCTCCGCCAGCGCTGTCGCCCAAAGCCGAGGAATGGATGCTGAAACAAGTTCAGCATGACGAGGAGTCAGGACAGCAACCGCCGCGCCTCGGCGCAGTCCTTGTCCATCTGGGCGATCAGCGCATCGAGCGAATCAAACTTCGCCTCGCCGCGCAGGTAGTGGTGGAAGGCGACTTCGATTTCCTGCCCGTAAAGGTCGCCGGAGAAATCGAAGAAGAACGGCTCCAGCAATTCCTTGGGCGGCTCGAATTGCGGGCGGATGCCGATATTGGCCGCGCCTTGCAGCACCTCGCCCGTCGCCAGAATACGGCCCGTCACAGCGTAGATGCCATATTTGGGGCGCAGGTAGTTTTCCACCCCGAGGTTGGCGGTGGGATAGCCGATCACCCGCCCGCGCTTGTCGCCGTGTTCGACAATGCCGCGGATCGCGAAAGGCCGGGTCATCAGCCGCGCCGCCTCCTGCGGGTCGCCATCGCGCAGGGCCTGACGGATGCGGCTGGAGGAGACGATTTCCTCGCCCTCGCGCACCGCCGCAACCACCCGCGATTGCAGACCCAGTTCGCCGCCCAATGTGCGCAGCAGACCGACATTGCCCTTCGCTTGCCTGCCGAAGGTGAAATCGCCGCCCGTCACCACCCCATGCGCGCCGAAGCGGTCGAGGAGGATTTGCGCGATGAAATCCTCCGCGCTGGTGCCGGCAAGGTCCGCATCGAAATGGAACACCAGCATCGCGGTTGCGCCTGCGGCAAGGTAAAGCTCCTGCCGCTGTTCGAGGGTGGTCAGCCGGAACGGCGGGGCATCGGGGCGGAAGAAGCGCACCGGATGCGGATCGAAGGTGGCGATAATCGAAGGGCGGCCTTCAGCCTTTGCCCAGGCAATCGCCTCGCCCGCCACCGCCTGATGGCCGAGGTGAAACCCGTCAAAATTGCCGAGCGCGATGATCGCGCCGCGCAAGGCTTGGGGAATGGGTTCGCGGTGATCGAGCCAGCGCATCAGGCCGCTGCCTTCCGATAGGTGAGGAAGGAGAAGGCGGGGTAGGGGCCGTCCGCCGCATGGTCCTCGCGCGCGGTCAGGGTCCATTCGGGGCCGAGTTCAGGCATGAAGGTGTCGCCATCATAATCGGCGTGGATTTGGGTGAGTTCGACCCTGTCTGCACGGGGGAGAAATTCGCCGTAGATCGCCGCTCCGCCGATCACGGCGATGATCGGCCCCCCGGCAAGAGCGAGTGCCGCCTCGGGCGTCGGAGCGGTCTCGGCCCCGTCTGCCTGCCAACGGGCATCGCGGGTCAGCACAATATGGCGCCGCCCCGGCAACAGGCCCGGCAGGCTTTCAAAGGTCTTGCGGCCCATCACCATCGGCTTGCCCAGCGTCAGCGCCTTGAAATGCCTGAGGTCTGCCGGCAGCCGCCATGGCAGATCGCCATCCTTGCCGATTGCGCCATTGGCGGCGCGAGCATAGATCAGCACGACTTCGGCGCTCATTTCAGCAAATGCCCCACGCGGGTGACATGGCCCATCTTGCGTCCTTCACGCGCTTCGGCCTTGCCGTACAGGTGCAGATGCGGCTCGCCCGGTTCGGCAAGGATGGCGTGGGCGCGCAGTGCCTCCTCACCGACGATATTGCGCATCTCGATCGCCTCAAACCGGGTCTTGGTGACGCCCAGCGGCAGGCCGCAGATGGCGCGGATGTGGTTTTCGAACTGGCTGGTGGCCGCGCCCTCGATGGTCCAATGGCCCGAATTGTGGACGCGCGGTGCCATTTCGTTGAACACCGGGCCTTCGCGGGTCGCGAAGAATTCGAGCGTTAGCACCCCCACATAGCCCAGCCCATCGGCAACCTTGGCTGCAAGGTTGCGCGCCTCGGCAACCTGCGCTTCCACCAGCCCGCCCGCGGGCAGCACAGAGCGTGCGAGCATCCCGCCTTCGTGGAGGTTGGCGGTCGAATCCCAGAACTTCACCGTTCCGTCCTTGCCCCGCACCAGGATCACCGAGAATTCGGTCTCGTAGGTGACAAAGCCTTCGTAGATGCAGGTCACGCCGGGAAAGGTAACCGCGCCTGCCTCCACCCCGGATCGCACCCGCCACTGGCCCTTGCCGTCATAGCCATCGCGCGCGGTCTTGAGGATGCCGGGGGTGCCGACCTCGGCCAGCGCAGCGGCCAGATCGGCAGCACTGTCTACCGCCCTGTAGGGCGCGGGCACGCCGCCAAGGCTGGCGGCAAAGGCCTTTTCGCGCAGCCGGTCCTGCGCCACCTCAAGTGCACGCACGGGGCAGGCGAGCAGGGCTTCGGGCAGGGCGGCAACGGTGCTGACGGGGACATTCTCGAATTCCCATGTCACCACGTCGCACAGTTCCGCGAAATCCTTCAGCGCCTGCCGGTCGTCCCAATCGGCGGTGATGAAGGCGGTGCAGGCATCGGCGGCGACATTATCGCCAGCAGGCGCAAAGCCGACCACGCGGTAGCCGAGCTGGAGCGCGGCAACCGCCATCATCCGGCCAAGCTGCCCGCCGCCAAGGATGCCGATGGTTGAGCCTGTTGCCAGCGCCAAAAAACTTACTCCGTTTGCCCTGAGCCTGTCGAAGGGCCGTCCTTCGACTTAGGTGGCGGGCATAATGAAAAGTGCAGGGCTTCGGAAGCGTAGCTGTTGCGCAGCAACAAAAGCTCAGCCCGAATGGATCTGAAGATTCAACCCTCCGGCAGCTCGGCCACCGCGGCGGTCTTGGCCGCGCGCCAGTCCTGCAAGCGTTCCGACAGCGCCTCGTCCGACAGCGCGAGGATCGCGGCTGCCAGCAACCCTGCGTTCTTCGCGCCCGCCTCACCGATCGCCAGCGTGCCCACCGGAATGCCGCCGGGCATCTGCACGATCGACAGCAGGCTATCCATGCCCGACAGGGCCTTGGACTGCACCGGCACGCCCAGCACCGGCAGATGGGTCATGCTGGCGATCATGCCGGGCAGATGCGCCGCGCCGCCCGCGCCTGCGATGATCACGCTAAACCCCTCGCCCTCGGCCCCCTTGGCAAAGGCCACCATTCGGTCAGGCGTGCGGTGGGCCGAGGTGATGCGCGCTTCGTAGGGCACTTCCAGCTCATCGAGCACCTCGGCGGCGGCTTTCATGGTCGGCCAGTCGGACTGGCTGCCCATCACGATCGCGACCTTGCCCCCGACAGCTTCCATCACGCGTCCTTCAGGTAATAACGCGTCCCCACGGGCGCGTTGCCTTCAAAGTCATAGATGATCGGCTGGCCGGTGGGAATTTCCAGATCGGTGATGTCCGCGTCCGAAATGCCCGACAGGTGCTTGACCAGCGCACGCAGGGAATTGCCATGGGCGGCGATGATCACCGTCTCGCCCGCCACCAGCTTGGGCAGGATCGTGCTTTCCCAATAGGGCAGCACGCGTTCAATGGTGAGCTTGAGGCTTTCGGTGTTGGGGATCGCGATCCCGGCATAGCGAGGATCAGACGCGAGATCGAATTCGCTCCCCGCTTCCAGAACCGGGGGCGGAATATCGAAGGAGCGGCGCCAGATCTTGACCTGATCCTCGCCATGCTTGGCCGCGGTTTCGGCCTTGTCGAGCCCGGTGAGGCCGCCATAGTGCCGCTCGTTCAGGCGCCAGTCCTTGACCTCGGGGATCCACAAGCGCCCGGCCGCTTCCAGCGCCAGATGCAGCGTCTTGATCGCGCGGGTCTGGAGCGAGGTGAAGGCATAGGTCGGCGCCACGCCCTTGTCCTTCAGCAGCTGGCCTGCCGCGGTAGCTTCGGCCACGCCCTTTTCCGTGAGGTCGACATCCCACCAGCCGGTGAAGCGGTTTTCGAGGTTCCACTGGCTCTGGCCGTGGCGGACGAGGATCAGCTTGGGCATTGTGTCTCCGGGCGGTGGATGGCGCGGGCTACGTTCTGCAAGAGCGGGCGCGTTAGCTTTCGTCAGCGCAATTGGGAAGCGATTCCGACGCTCCCGATTCGTTCAGCGCGCGCGCCTGCGCCTTCCGGCGCCGCAGGTTCTCACGCAGCTTGGCGGCGAGCCGTTCTTCACGGGAAAGATTCTTGCGAGCATCTTCACTCATGCGAAACGCCTTGGCCTTATCGGGGGCGGCGCTCAAGTGGCAAAGCGATAGCGCAACAATGGCGTTGACATTGCGGGGCCGCGCGACAATAGGGCGCGCCTTGTCCGGCGCTGCTGTAGCTCAGTGGTAGAGCGCACCCTTGGTAAGGGTGAGGTCGGGAGTTCAATCCTCCCCAGCAGCACCATGTTTCAGACACTTAGAGCCAGGCTCGGTGTCCCGTACGGAATGAGTACGGAAAACGCGCCGTGATGTAATTGCCTCAGGTCCGTCGAATCAAATCGGGATCGCACACCGGTTCGTGCCGCGCAGTGGGGAACGTTACACACCCTACGCGACGGATCGCAGCATCTATTACCTGGAATTGATGTTTTAATTGAGGATGATAGCGAGAGCGCTCCAAGGTTGGCAGCTTCCCAATCAAATCTGACTGCACCAGAAATCGCCAACCGCACTTGATTGATTGGCGCGCAGGATTTTGAAATTGCTAAGCTTTCTTCCGGTACAGCGGCTAATCAAATCCAATTGATGCCGCCATAACTTTACGCATCAACGCAAGCCCGAATGGGCTGCACGGTGATGCCGGCAGCCGCAATGGTCACAAGCTTCATCGGATGGCTTGTGCGGGGCTTCACGGCCCCTTGATGGCGTCGTCGATCTCGCGTGGCGCCTCGGTCACAAACTGTTCCATCGCGGCAAAGACGATCTCGTTGTAATATTCCTTGCGGGCCAGCAGTGCCTTCTTTTCGGCTTGGAACGCCGCGCGGGCAGCCTCAGTCTCGACTTTCAGTCTGCCGAGTTCCGCTTCGAGCGCGGTCAGCTGCGCCTTGTCGCCCGATTTGCGTGCGGCATCGAGACTGGGTGCAAGTTCGTCGAACCGGTCTAGCGCGGCTTTGGCTCGCGCAACGATAGGGTTCAGCTTGAGCACGGTCTCGTTGCTGAAATCCGGCCGGTCGCGGGGCTGGGTGGGCCCTTCGACGAACATTTCGGCAATCTTCGCATCGACGTCGCTGGTTGGTGGCGCACCGGGCTGGATTTCGGCTGCGGTCTCGGAACAGGCGACGCTGGTTGCAAGGGCAAGCCCGGCGAGCAGGGCGCGGAAGGTATTGGTGGGCATCATCGGGACCGTCCTGGCGGTGAAGACAAAAAGGCTGCCCGGCGCGGGCCGGGCAGCCTTGGATGCGAGCCGGAGGAGGCGCGCAGGGCACGTCTCCTCCGGGGTGACCTTAGTCGTCCTTCTTGCGGAACAGCGTGCGGTCCGCGAAGCGCACAACGCTGCGGGCCTGCTGCTCGCCGATCGTGCTGTCGGCCTGCCAGTGGACACCGTTGAACACGCGGCTGCGGCCGTTTTCGAGTTCGGCCTCGGTGAGGCTGCGATAGCGCACCGGCACGAGCGGGCGAACCGAACCGTCGAGCGGATCAACGCTCACGCCGTCATATTCCTGCGACACGTAGGTGAAGGCAGTGCGATCGGGCATGAAGGCGCGGGCCGCTTCGAACACGGCCGAACCGAAGGCAGCGTGGCCCGAGGTGTAGGCCGGGAACGGCGGGGTCTGGTGGACATAAGTCGCCAGGTTGGCGCGCGAGATGCCGAAGGGCTTCCAGTTGGGATCGGCAGTGGTCATCGGATCGCCATCATCCTCGCGGATTACGGTGACCGGACGGCCAATGTTGTAGTGGTACTTGGTGTCCCACACGGTAATGCCGGCGTCGGCCATGCCGATGTGAGCCAGCGCCAGGAAGCGGGCGAGTTCGCCGGTGTTGTTGAGCTTGCCCTTATCGGCGAGGATCACCGCGATCTTGGCGTAGAGCCGCGGCGGCACGCCCAGCAGCGGGGTGCCTTCATAACCCCAGTAGTTGCCGATGAAGCGGGTGCGAGCGGTGCTGGTGCTGCCCGCGGTATCTTCCGACGCGCCGACGGTCTTCACGTCGTTGTAGAGCGCGCGATAGGCGGCAGTGCCCGGAGCCGGGAACGGGTTGGCGCGGAACTGCGCGCCACTGCGCAGCGCGAAGGGGGTCACCGCGCCCCAGTTGGCGCCGAGCGCGATCTGGTTGGCCGAAGTTTCCGGGTCGGGGCGCCACTTGAGCCGGCCGATGATCCCGCCATTGACCGGATCGCCATTGGCATCGGTGGTGCCGGTTGCGGTGCGACCGCCGCCGCCGAAGTTGACTTCGGCGATCTGCGAGCCGTCATTGGTGCGGCGGGCGATAATCGCGGCAGCTGCGGCCTGACCAACCGCGCGGCCCTTGGCGAGAGCATCGGGGCTGGCGCCGATCGCGGCGAGATCGTCGGCAAGAACTTGCGCGAGGCGGGCGCTCTGTCCGCTCCACACCGAAGCCAGCACGTCATGCGCGGCGTAGGCAACCGCCACTTCGATCGAGGCGCCGCGCTGGGCGGGGGCGATCGAGTTGTACGAGGAATATTTGCCGCCAAAGGCATTGACCGCATCGAACACGGCGATCTGCGTCATCGCGAAGCCGCGGGTGGTGCGCAGCGGGCCGCCGTTCTGGGCGGGCGCCTGGCCGGGGGTGGCCGAACGCGCGTGCGTATCGAGCATGATGTCGTGCCACTTCAGCACGGCGGCACGGGCCGAGCGCTGGCTGCGTTCCGACACCGAGGAACGGTTGTCGTCATCATCGCTCGCGGAGACCGGAGCAGCGGCCATGACCGCGCCGATCGCGGCCGCCGACGCCAGAAATGCTATTGCTTTCTTCATGTGTATTCCCCTGTGCTTCTCGTTCTAGCAAAGGCCCAAGGCGGGAAATTCAACTAGGCCATCAGAAAAGCAAAAGCGCTCGGCATGGAGCCAAGTGAAATGCTAGAATTCCGAATAGATCCAAGCCGCACCCATGTTGTTGAGGGGGCGTGCTGGATTGATTACTATCGGATATAGTTGATTGCCTTGAAAACTCCCCCAAATCAGACCACGTTTGAGATCACTTAATCCGTATTATTGTTATTTTTTGCGGGTGCACCTCATTGCGACCGGTCGATTTGATGAACGAGAGAATCCTAACCGTCAATGCAAACCTATGTTAGCCAATCGGCGTAACCATGTGATTGTTTGTAGGAATGCGTCAAACGAGTGACGTTGCGTCAAGCGCATGTAACCAGTGCCTGCGATTTTTCGAATATCCGCATAGGTATAGGCCCGCGTGGGGGTGGCTGGATGGCTCTTTTGATCGGCCATGGCGATCACAGTAATCGGAAATTTCGTTCGAATCCGCGTCCGGATTTGACATCGGTTATGGCTCGGCTGAGGCTACCAAGGGCGCGCGGGGGGCGTTGCCACCCGCCGCAGGTGAAGGATGGAGTGTGACGACTGGAGTGGCGATATCAGGAGCAACGATCAATTCCGCGCCCGATCTGGCGCAGGCGCTGCTTGATCGTGGGCTGATTTCCGCCGATGCTCTGGCCCGCGCGCGCAGCATCGAGGCCGACAGCGACGAGGATCTCGCGACCATCCTTACCCGGCTAGGTATTCTCAGCGAGCAGGCGCTGGTGGAATTCTATCGCAAGATCACTGGGCTGCCGGTAATGACCGATGCCGGTTGGCCCGCTGCACCGGTGCTGACAGCCGATCAGGTCTCGCTCGCCTTCCTGCGTGCGCATCTGGTGCTACCCGTCGCCAGCCAGGACGAGACACTGGTGGTGGCGACCGCCGATCCGCTCCGCCCCTCCGCCGCCGAAGCCATTGGCCAACTTGCTGGGGCCAAGGTTACCTGCCGGATTGCCGCTCGCGGCGAGATCGAGGCGGCGATCGATCGGCTCTACGGCGATGGCCGCCCCGATGCCGGCACCGGCAACGCGGCGGACGAGGAAGACCTGGAGCGCCTGCGCGACCTTGTCAGCGATGCGCCGGTGATCCGTGCGGTCAATCGCTTGATCGCCGATGCAGTCGAGCAGCGCGCCTCGGACATCCATCTCGAACCCACCGAAGATCGTCTTGTCGTGCGCTACCGGATCGATGGCGTGCTGGTCGATCAGCCCTCGCTCCCGCCCGTGATGCGCGCCGCGATCGTCAGCCGCATCAAGGTGATGGCAGAGCTCAACATTGCCGAACGCCGGCTGCCGCAGGATGGCCGCCTGCGCGTTGCGGTGCGGGGGCACGAGATCGACCTGCGCGTCGCCATCGCGCCCTCGATCCACGGGCAGACGGTGGTTCTGCGCATCCTCGACAAGTCGGGCATGGCGCTTGACTTCACCTCGCTGGGCTTCTCGCCCGCGCTGGCCGCGCGCATGGAAGAAACGCTCGCGCGGCCGCACGGGATCATGCTGGTGACCGGGCCGACCGGGAGCGGCAAGACGACGACGCTCTATGCCGCGCTGGCGAGCCTCGATGCCGAAACCCGCAAGATCCTGACGGTCGAAGACCCGATCGAATATCGCCTGCCGGGGATCGTGCAGACCCAGATCAACCCCGCTATCGGTCTCGATTTCGCCGCCGCGCTGAGGAGCTTCCTCAGGCAAGACCCGGACGTGATGATGGTCGGCGAAATCCGCGACCTCGAAACCGCGCAGATCGCGATTCAGGCGGCGTTGACCGGGCACGGGCTGCTGTCGACCCTGCACACCAACACCGCGGCAGGAGCAGTCACGCGGTTGCTCGACATGCAGGTGGAGCCCTTCCTGCTCGCCTCGACCTTGAACGCCGTGGTCGCGCAGCGGCTGGTGCGGCGGCTGTGTCCGCATTGCCGGGTGCCGCACACGCCGGGACCTGGCCAGCGCGCGGCCTTGGGCTGCGCTGACGAAACGCAGTTCTGGCAAGCGGCCGGTTGCGGCGAATGCGGGCATAGTGGTTACAAGGGCCGGATCGCGCTGGTCGAGTTCCTTGAGGTGGATGAAGCCGTTGCGCAGGCGATCCTCGCGCGTGCCGACGCGCGCGAGATCGCGCGGCGGGCGGGACACGATGCGACGATGTTGCAGGATGGCCTCGCCAAGGCGGCAGCGGGCCTCACCACCATCGATGAAGTCTTGCGGGTGACGCAGGATGGCTGAAGCGATGCAGGCCTTCCGCTATCGCGGTACCGACAGCAACGGCAAGCGGGTGCAGGGGCAGATCGACGCCACCACCCGCGAGGAAGCTGTGCGGCGCTTGCGGCAGGCGGCGATCCTCCCGATCGATGTCGCCCCCGGTGCGGGGCCGAGCGCGACGCCCGCAGGCGCGCTAACGCGGAACGGAAAGACCCGCACGGCGATCACCCGAGCGGTCGGCGAGCTGGCCGTGCTGCTCAATGCCGGAATTCCGCTCGAACGGGCGATGGCGCTACTGCTCGATTCGATCGAGCAGGCATCCTTGCGTGCGGAGTTCGCCGCCATGCAGCAGGCGGTCAAGGAAGGTGCGCCGCTGTCGCGCGCGCTTTCCGAGCGGCCTGCGCTGTTTCCGCCCGTGACCGCTGCGATGGCCGAGGCGGGGGAGGCCGACGGACGGCTCGGGCCTGCGCTTGAACGGCTGGCCGATGCGCTCCAGCGCGAAGATGATCTGCGCAGCCTGATCGCGACCGCGATGATCTATCCGGTGATCCTGGTGGTGCTGTCGGTCCTGATCATCGGCATGATGCTGCTGTTCGTGGTGCCGCAGTTCGAAAGCCTGTTTGCAGGGGCCGAGGACCGGCTTCCGGCAGCCTCGGTGTTCATCATGGAGGCGAGCCGCACTTTCCGCGCCGGGTGGTGGTGGATGCTGCTGCTGCTCTTCGGCGGGTTTTTCGCGCTGCGCCAAGTCTTCACCCGTCCGCATGCCCGCGCTGCGCGTGACCGCTTTGTCCTGACACTCCCGCAGATCGGCCCGCTGGTGCGCAGCGCCGAGACCGCGCGCTTTGCCCGCACGCTGGGCGTGCTGGTCGAGGGCGGGGTGCCGCTCCCGTCCGCGACACTGCTTGCCGGACGCGCCATCGGCAACAGCCACATGGCGGCAGCCGTGCGCGAGGTGGCGCGGGGGATGAAGGAGGGCGGCGGGCTCACAGCACCGCTCTCCGCAGCCGAGGTCGTGCCCGCCAAGGCGATCGGCTTTTTCCGCACCGGCGAGGAGACCTCGCAATTGGGACCAATGCTCGGAAGGCTTGCCGAGGTGCTCGACCGCGACGTGAAGATTCAATTGCAGCGCCTTGTGGGCTTGCTTACTCCTGCAATCACGGTGATCCTTGGCGCTATTGTCGCCGCGATCATCGCTGCCATCATGGCGGCAATCCTTGGCTTCAACGATCTGGCACTGGCATGAAGATGCGACCGACAATGCACGAAACTCCTGCGCGCCACCGTGGAAAATCCGCGGGTTTCACGCTGCTTGAGCTGCTGGTGGTGCTGGCGATCCTCGGCCTGCTCGCCGCCATCGTCGGGCCGCAAGTGATCAAGTACCTCAGCAGCTCCAAGACCCAGACCGCTACGGTGCAGGTCAAGAACATCGCTGCGGGCCTCGAACTGTTCCGGCTCGATGCTGGGCGCTATCCCACGCCCGAAGAGGGGCTCGATGCGCTGATGAAGCAGCCTGCACAGGTGCCGATCTGGAACGGGCCTTACATGGGGCAGGCGAGCGGGCTGATCGACCCTTGGGGCAACCCCTATCGTTTCAAGGCACCGGGTGACCATGGCGAGATCGACGTCTTCTCCTACGGCTCGGACAATGCCGTGGGCGGGACAGGCGAGGCGAAAGATGTCGGCAACTGGTAGACCTGCACCGTTCGCTCACGCCAACGGCTTTACCCTGATCGAGATGCTGGTGACCCTCGCGATCGCCGGGCTGATCGCCGGGATTACCTTTCCACGCGTGCAGAACACGATGAGCGCGATGGAATTCCGCCGCGGCGCCGCGCAGGTGACAGAAGGCCTGCGCGCCGCTCGCGCCGAGGCGATCCGCACCGGCGTGCCGGTGACGCTCGCGCTCGAAGGCCGGACGCTGGTGATCGGCGATGGCGATCCGGTTGCGCTCCCGGATTCCGTCAGCCTCACCGCCGGACAGGATCGCCCGGTCACCTTCTACCCCGATGGCACCGCCAACCCTGCGCTCTACCGCGTGCGATCACGCGGCGATGGGGCGGCAGTGCGTGAGCGGCGCATCACGGTGTTCGGCAGCACCGGGCACATCGCGGAAAGCGGTGTGTGATGATGGCGGGCGGGAACAATCTACTGCAGCGCAGGCGCAGCGAGCGGGGTTTCACCCTGCCCGAAGCGCTGGTCGCCTCGGCGATCGTTGCCGCGATGCTGGGGGTGACGCTGAGCGTCGTCCAGAACAATGCCCGCGCCGCGCGGATCAACGAGGAACGCCGTGCCGCCTTGCTGGTGGCGCAATCGCAGCTTGCCGTCGCGCAGGTCGCGGTGCCCGGCAGGCTCGCCGCGCGTGAAGGACGGAGCGGTAGCATTGGCTGGGCCTTGCGGATCGAGCCCTATCGTGGTGCCTTCACCAGCCCGGCGCTTGACCGGATCACGGTGACAGCGGGCGAGGGACCTACCGGCAAACCACTGGTGGAACTCACCACGTTACGGGTGGCGGGATCATGAGCGTTCAGCGCCAGAAGGACGCAGGCTTCACGCTGGTCGAGCTGCTGGTCAGCCTCGCTATCGTCGCGGTGCTTTCAGGCATGGTGCTGGCGGGCGTGCAGCTCGGCTTCCAGACCGCTGCGCAGGCGCGAGCGCGGGGCGAGGGCAATGCCGCCATCATCACCGCCCAGACCGTGCTGCGCGACCGGATCGAGGCGCTGGTGCCGGGCACCCGCTTCGAATTCACCCGCCCCATCGCCGATGTGCGTGGAGACGCGGCGCGGTTGAGCTTCTTCGCACCGGCCGCCTCGGCAGAGCGCCCAGCCAGCCTCACCCGCTACCGCCTCGCCCGCAGCGGCGAGGGCCAGCTGGTGCTCTACGCCCTCGCCGACACCAAGGCGAGGATCGATCCCTACGCCCCCGGCACCGCCGGATGGACACCGCAAGTGCTGCTCACCAATGTCGAGCGGCTCGAGATCGCCTATTTCGGCACCCTGCCCGGAGAGGCCGCGCGAGACTGGCGCAGCCGCTGGATCGAGCGTGGCAATCCGCCCGAACTGGTGCGCATCCGTGTGACCTTCTTTGAAGGCGACCGGCGGCAATGGCCCGATCTGGTTATCCGCCCGGTGCCCAACGTCAACGCCGCCTGCACCATCGACCCCGCAACCGGCCAATGTTCGGGGGACGCCGCATGATCCGCACCGGCACGATCCTCGACATGGACATGACCAGCCTCGGCATCGCCTTGCGCGAGGGGTGGGACTGGTGGACAGGCGAGCTTGCCGCGATGGTTCCGGCGCGCTTGCAGCCGCAAGGGCGCAAGCGTTCCGGACCGAGCGCCGCCTTCGATGCCGAGGGCAATCTGTGGCTCGATAGCGTCGCGCAGGAACCAGCTGGTGAAAACGCAAGGCGGCGACTGATGCCGGTCGTGCTGCCGCCTGCCGCCGCGATTGCGACCCGCGCCATGCTCCCACGCCTCGCCCCGCGCGATCTGGCGAGGATGGTCGCGCTCGAACTCGATCGGCTGCTGCCCTTCCCGATTGGCACTGCGATTGCAGGCGCGCGGGTGCTGGAGGGCGAGGCCGAACCGGGCCATGCGCGGGTGCCTACATTGGTCGCCGGGATGCCGCAGGCGCGCGCCGCCGCGCTGGTCGAGGCAGCGCGTGAGCGCGGGGTCGAGCCGCTCGCGCTGCTGTGGCAGAGCCCGGATGACGAGAGCCTCACCATTGATCTTCTTCCGGCGCTGGTCGCGAGCGGGGCGATCACGCCGCGCGCGGACAGCCGGCCGTTCTGGTGGGGGCTGGTGGCCGCGCTGTTTCTAGCCAATGCGGGCTTGATGATCTGGCGCGATATCGCCGCCACCAATGCCTTTGCCGCCGAGGTCGAGGCGCAGGCCGCCACCGGCACCGCCGCGCGCGCGCTCGCCGGGCGGCTTGCCCGCGAGACGGCGCTGCGCCGCACGCTGGTCGCCGAACGCGACGCCAATGACCCATTGAGCCTGCTCGCGCTCACCTCCGTGGCCCTGCCCGAAGGGGCGTGGGTGCAGCGCTATGTTGCGACCGGAGAGATCCTGCGCATCACCGGCTACAAGGCCCCCGGCAGCGACATCCAGACTGCGCTGCGCCGCACCGGGCGCTTCGCCTCGCTCCAGACCAGCGTCTCCGATCCCACGGCGGAAGGCGGGGGTGGGCAGCCCTTCGATGTCAGCGCAACATTGGCGGGTGCGGCGCAATCCAAGGAGGCCGGACAATGAGCGGATTGTCCGACCGCGAACGGCGGCTGATCGCTATCCTGATCCTGGTTGCGGCCATCGCCTTCGCGTGGCTGGCGATCCTCTCACCCATCATCAGCGGCTTTGAAGCGCGCGCGGCCGAGCGCGAACGCCTCGCACTGGTGCAGGCGAGCAACCAGCGGCTGATCGACAACATCGCCCGCCTGCGCCGTCAGGCCGAGGCGCAGAAGGCCGATAGCGCCCGCTTCCACACCATCGCCCCCACGCCCGAGGCCGCCGCCGAACAGCTCAAGGACCGCATCGCCGCGCTGATCGGCACCGCGGGGGGTGAGGTGCGCGCGCTTCAGGATATCGAAGCGGGCGAGGGCCGGATCGAACTCAGGATCGAGGCGCGGGTGGGCGAGGGCGCGCTGGTGCCGCTGCTCGAACGCCTGCGCAATTCCGAGCCGCTGCTGATCGTCACCGCGCTCTCCATCGCCGCGCCCGGGGCTGACCCTGCCGCACAATCCTCACAAGCCAACCAGTTGGATGTTCGTATCGATGTCGCCGCTTCGCATTCCCCGGCCTGAGCGCGCCGAAGGCACGGTGCTGGCGGCGCTGCTCGCGCTGCTGCTGGCGCTGATGCTGGCGGCGCAATTCGTGCTGCCGACCGAGCGGCCTGAGGCTCCCGCCGTCCCGCCCGTTTCCGCGCGGGCCGCGCCGGTAGCAGTGTCGGCGGCGAGCGCCGAGCCGGCGCTCGCCCGGCGCTCGATCTTCCGGCCGACCCGGCTTGCCAGCGCAGGCGGTACAGGCCTACCCGTCGGGCCGCTTGACGGGGCGAGCCCGGTCGGCGTCATCAAGGTGCGCGGCGCGGCGCGGCTCATCCTTCAGACCCCCGACGGCAAGAGCGTGACCCTGCGCCCCGGCCAGTCGTGGCGGGGCTGGCGGCTGGTCGCGATCGGCAGTGACGACGTCCGCTTTGAACGCGGCGGCGAGCGCGTGACGCTCGCCATCGGCGCCGCAGCGCAAAGCAGCAACTATCCCGGCTACTTGCCGCCCGGAGCCTACGACCCGCGCGACACTTACGCCAATCAGGCAGACGAACAATGACACGACCCTATCCCTCGCGCGCTCAGGCGCTTCTGCGCACGGCCATGCTGGCGGCGAGCGTGCTTGCCCCTTGGCCTGCATTGGCGCAAACCGTGCCCGATGATCCTGGCCTGGCCGAGCAGACGGTCGATGCGACCATCGTCGAGGGCGAGGATCGCCCGCCGGTCGTCTCCAAGGCGCCTCCTGTCACAATCCGCGGCGGGAACATCGCGCTGAACTTTCCTGAAGCCGATGTGCGGGTGGTGGCCGAGGCGGTGCTCGGCGAATTGCTCGATATGAACTACACCATCGATCCCGGCGTTTCTGGCCCGGTCACGGTGGTGACCGCGCGCCCGATCGCCCGAGCTTCGGTGATCCCGTTTCTCGAAGACAGCCTTGCGATTGGCGGCTTTGCGCTGGTGCTCGAAGGCGGGCGTGCGCGGATCGAGCGGATCCAGCAGGGCGGCGGCGGCGTCGCCGGGCCGAACACACCGGGGTTCGGCACCGAGCTTGTCGAACTGCAATTCGTCAATGCCGATCAGATGCGCGCACTGATCGCGCCAATCCTGCCCAATGTTGTGTCGGTTTCCGATCCTTCGCGCAACGTTGTGCTTCTGCGCGGCACCTCCGGCCAGCGAGCAAGCGCCCGCGAACTGCTTGCGCAGTTCGATGTCAATTGGCTGCGCAACATGAGCTTTGCATTGATCGTGCCCAAGCGCACGGATGCCCGCGTGATCGTCCCCGAGCTTGAAAGGCTGATCAATGCGCCCGACAGCCCGATCCGGGATCTGGTGCGCATCATCGCTATGGAGAAGCTGAATGGCATTCTCGCGATCAGTCGCCAGCGGCAATATTTGGATGACGTGAATCGCTGGATCGAGATCCTCGACCGGCAGGGCCAGAACAACGAGCCGCGACTGTTCGTCTACAAGGTCCAGAATTCGCGCTCGCGCGATCTGGCGCGCACGCTGAACCGCGCCTTCGGTCGCGGTGCAGGAGGGGCCGAGGAAGCGGTCGCCCAGCAACAGGCAGCCTTTGCCGATAGCGGCGCCCCAGATGGCGCAGCGGCTTCCGGCGCGCGCGGGCCTGCCGTCGCACAGCAGGGCTACAGCGATGGGTATGGCTACGGGGCCGCAGGCGCGCCGTCTGCGGCTATCGCTTCAAAAACGGAAGAAGCTGCGCTCGGTGGGGATCAAGAGAAACAGGGCGGAGCCTCAGCCTCTGGGCCGGGCGGCGTGCAGATCACCAGCGACGACACGAACAACGCGATCCTCGTCTACGGCACCCCGCGCCAGTATGCCGTGATCGAGGACGCCCTTCGCAAGCTTGATGTGCCGCCGGTGCAGGTAATGATCGAGGCCGCGATTACCGAAGTCAGTCTGACCGATGATCTGCGCTACGGCCTGCAATGGAACTTCATCGAAGGCAACGAGAACGCGGTGCTAACCGATTCCACCACCGGCACGGGGCTGGTTCGCGAGGCACCGGGCTTTTCTTTCCTGTTTGGCAATGCAAGCTCGATCACCGGCGTGCTCAATGCGCTTGAGGGCAAAACCAAGGTCAATGTCGTCTCGGCTCCGAAGCTGATGACGGTGAATAACGGCACTGCGAGCCTGCAAGTGGGCACCCAGGTGCCCGTGCTGACCCAGAACTCGACCTCGACGATCGATCCCAATGCGCCGGTCATCAACGCGATCGAATATCGCGATACTGGCGTAATCCTCAAGATCACTCCGCGCGTGAATGGCAGCGGACTTGTGCTGCTCGACATTTCGCAAGAGGTGAGCGACGTCCTATCCGCTCGCGCCGCAGGATCAGGGATCAATTCGCCGACCATCTCCACGCGAAAGGTGTCAACCACCGTTGCGGTGCAGGATGGTGAGGTCATGGCGCTCGGCGGCCTGATCCGCAACATCCAGACCCGCGACAAGGCGGGCATCCCGTTCCTTTCGCAAATCCCGATCATCGGAGGGCTCTTCGGCAAGCAGGTCGAGGCGACCGACAAGATTGAGCTTGTGATCCTGCTCAAACCCCGCGTGATCCGCACTGCGGATGATGCGCGCGCAATCACCGAAGAACTGCGCCTCAAGATTCGCTCGCTCGAGCCGTTTTCGACAACTGGGGAAATACCCTGACATCGCGCCCGCACCCTGACAGGCGCGGGCGGGACAGGGGCTTTGCGCTGGTAGTGGCTGTCGCAAGCCTTGCGGTGCTCGCACTGCTGGCGCTGACCATGATCGAGGCGATGCGCGGATCGACCCGCTCGGCCCGAGCCGAGCTGGATCGGGCGCGGCTGACGGCGGCAGCCGATGCTGGCGTGGCGCTTGCAGTGCAGGGACTGGCGCAGGCGAGCCCTAGCCGCCGGTGGCGTCCTGACGGGCAGATTCGCGAAGTCAGCTTCGAGGGCGCGCAGCTCGAGATCCGGATCGAGGACGAACGCGGCAAGGTGTCCTTGAACGCGATCAACAGCCAAGAGGTCGAGGCGCTGTTCGCCGCATTCGGGCTGCAAGGGGCGGAGTTGGAAGAGGCGCGCGATGCCTTTCTCGACTGGCGCGATCAGGACGAACTGCCGCGTCCGCGCGGGCGCGAGCGGGCGGATTACAGGGCCGACGGCGTGCGCCCGCGTGACGGACCGCTGCGCAGCAATGGCGAGCTCGCCGCGATCCCCGCGATCGGCCCCGATCTGGCAGCGCGCATGGACCCCTTCGTCTCGGTCTACACGCCCGACCGCCTGCCGTTCGATCCGACCTTTGCAAGCCCGCTCGCCAAGCGGGTCATGGCCGAGACCGAATTCGAAGACCGAGTTGACGGCGTGGCGGTGACTGCGGGCGGGCTGACCGAGGAACTGTCGGGCCGCGTCGATGACGGGGTGACCGGTCGCCCGCTGCGTGTGCGGGTGACTGCGCGCTCGGGCGACGGGGCGGCGGCGCGGCGCGATGTTGTGATCGAACTCACCGGCAACCCGGCACGGCCCTATGTGGTGCGTGGGCGCGATTAGGGGCGGCGAGCAGGCCCGAGGCTCAGACCCCAGGGCGCAAATTCACCATTGCGGACCGCGGGATCGGGTGATGGTGCCGCCGGCACTCCCGATGACGAAACCGGCGCGACCCGGCGGGCAGTGAGCGCGATCCGCGCAGGGGTTCCCTCAGCAACGGAAGCTCGGCCCGGCGAACGGTAGAAGATGTGGGTTGCGATCTGGCCAACCCGCGCAAGGCTGGGCGCCCAATAGGGCGAGACATAGTCGGCATGGTAATGCGTCGCGCCGCGCACGTGATCGGTGCTCTCGCCTGCCATCACCCTCGCTGCGACCGCGCGGGCCGAGGCTATTTGTGCGGGCGTGCGCGGGCGTCTTAGCGAGCCATCGCAGGTAAAGGTGAACTGGCAGCCGGTGCGCCGTTCGGAGCCCTGCCATACAACCCCGCATACGCTGTCGGGGTAGCCCGAATGGCGCACCCGATTGTGGATGACCTGTGCGACCGCCTCCTGCCCGGCAATCGGTTCCTGCCCGGCCTCGTAGGCAATCGCGAGCGCGAGGCACTCGGCCGCGGCCTGCGGTGCCTCGGCGGGGGCAAGCGTCGGCAGATAGCGCGGCGCTTGCTCCTGCGCCGAAGCAGCCTGCGCCGGCGCCACGAGAACCGCAGCGAGAACGGGCAGAGGCAAGGTGCGGTACATCATGGCTTTCGGATGCCCTCGGGGAGACGGTCCGGAGCGTGGACCACTCGCGCCGCATCGTCAATCACGCTCAGCCCCAGCCATTGACCAGAAATATCGCGAAAGCCGACGCCGACATCAGGGAGCCCAGCGGAAGCGCGGTGTCGGCGGCGACAGAGCGACGCAAGAGCAGCATCACCAGCGCAGCAGCAAGGCCGAGGAGGCTCGCCCCGATCACCGTGCCGATGACCCCCATCGGCCCGAGCCACAGCCCGATAGCGCCAAGCAGCGGGGGATCTCCGCCGCCCATTCCCTCGCGCCCACGCACCGCCCGGTAGGCGCGCGCGACACCCCAAAGCATGAGAAAGCCCAGTGCGCCGGCGACCCCGGCAACGACGATCGGTTCCACGCTCGCCCCCTCCCATGCACGATAGGCTGCGAAAGCGGCTCCGCTGGCAGCGAGCATTCCGATCAACGGGCGCGGTAGCCACAGATGGCGCGCGTCGATCAGCGCAAGCAGCAGCAATTGCCAACCAAACATCATGGCAGGCAACGCGAGATCAGGGGGTGCAAGCATTACCGCCGCGCCACCAATCAACGCACCTGCAATCTCGGCCACTGGTTGCCAGATGCCGATGGCCGCGTCGCAGCGGCGGCATTTGCCACCCAGTATGACCCACGATACTAGCGGGATCAGATCCTGCGGCAAAATTGGCGCTTCGCAGGCATCACAGGCCGATCGTCCGGCGAGGACCTGGCGGCCCTCGGGCAAGCGGACCAGCGCGGTGCCGATGAAGCTGCCAATGGCTGCTCCTGCAAGGCTCCCAACCAAAGCCACTAACCCGATAGGCCATTCAGGGATCATTGAAACCCGCTCCCGCGCGACGGCACGCAATCCTGCGCCTCAGCCACAGCCTAGTCGCCGAACCGGCATTCTGTCATCATACAGCGACCAAAGACGGTCGATTGGCCCGGATTGGTGTCGGGGAGGTTGGACCTGTAACCAAAGTCCCGCCCGCTGCGAAATGGCGGAGGTTATCCCATGCGAGTCCTGACTCGGAGCATGACTTGAGAGCAGATGAAGCCACGCTTGCCCGCTTGATGGCGCTCTCTCAGCAGGGCGACAAGCAGGCCTATGCCGCGCTGCTGGAAGCCAGCCAGCGCTGGCTTCAGCGCTATTATGCGCGCCGCATCTCGCCTTCACAGCTCGATGACCTGGTGCAGGAAACACTCATCGCGCTGCACACGAAGCGCGCATCCTGGGATCCTGCCCGCCCGTTCCTGCCCTGGCTTGCCGCCATCGCGCGATACCGCTGGGTGGACCATCTGCGCCGACTATATCGCGCCGACGAGCATGAACTGCACGAGGAGTTCATCGGATGCGATGATGAGCCAGAGCTGGTTGCGCGCATCAGCTTGCAGCGTCTGCTCAATTTCCTGCCTCCCGCGCAGGAACAGGCCATAGCCCTGGTCAAGATCGACGGCCTCACGATCGCCGAAGCCTCCGCAGCTACAGGCCAGAGCGAAAGCCTCGTCAAAGTGAACATCCATCGCGGGCTGAAAAAGCTCGCCGCCCTGATCGAGAAAGAGTGAAAATGTTGCGCGATTCCGATGCCTTGATTGCCGAGCTGGCAGGCGTGCTGGAACCGGTAAAGCCGCTGCGCCTAGGCGAGGGGCTGGCGTTGTCGCTGGCGGCGTCTGCCCTGTCTGCTGGGGTGCTGGTCGGACTGCTTGGCATTCGGGCCGAATGGCTTGCGGGGCACCTTGATCCGCTGCAACTGGTCTCGACCGGCCTCTTCCTTGGTCTGGCAGTGGCCGCGACCGTGACGGTCATTGCCATGGGTCGGCCACAGATTGGCAGCTATCACGGCGGTTGGCGCTGGGCGACCGCCATGGCCGGGCTGCTCCCGATCGCGGCGGCCATTGTCGCAATCGGCAGGCAAGCTCCGTCATTTTCGCCTGAGCTTATGCGCCATGGGTCCGAATGCCTCGCGGGCGGGGTTGCAGCGTCGCTTACGGTATTTGCGACCCTTGTCTGGTGGCTACGGCGCGGCGCGCCAACCTCGCTCGAACGCGCCGGGCTTGTTGCTGGTATTGCCGCCGGCGCTTCAGGCGTTTTCGCCGTTTCGCTCCATTGCCCGGACAACGACATCGTCCATATCGGGCTGTGGCACAGCGCGGTGCTGCTGGTCACGGCATTTGCGGGGCGGTTCGTGGTGCCGCCGCTGATCCGCTGGTAGGCGCTGATTGCTTCGCCGCGAGCCGATGCTTCCGGCTATAGGCCGAGGCTTTCTATCTTCGAATCAAGATCAACCGGAATCTGAACAAGCACCTCTGGACCGCTTTCATAGGCCTGGGGGCCGGCGGCCTCCACGAGCGCCGCCAAGGCTGCGTCACGTGAGTGCAGCAATTCCCCGAGTTCGTCCCGATACAGGGACACCATGGCCGTCAGAAACCGGTTTACCAGACTGTCCTCTTGCGTGGCATCGACATTGTAGCGGTCTAGGTGCGCCATCATGACCGGTGCGGGGTAGAGGAATTCGTCGGTAACCCAGCGGTTGGTGGCGAACCAGCTTATCGGGATCCCGCTATGGTCGATCGCCAATCCCGCGATGTGGGTCACGTGCGCGGCTGCATCCTCACCCGCTTCCGGCGCAGCGACGAAGGCGCCGGGATCGTCTATCTGGGTGCGGTGCAGGAACAGGTGAAAATGCCCATGTTCCGCCGGATCGCGCTCTCCCGGTGCATGGACGTGGTAATACCAACGCGATCGGGTGTGCTGATCGCGCGCGTCATCCTCAGGATAGTGCTTCCAAAAGGAGACGCTGCCCTTAGGCAGAACCCGCAACATGAGCGGGACGCCTTCGGAGGCCATGGTGGTGATCGCGTCGATCACAGCCAATGCAGCTTTGCCTTGACCCACCGGGCATCAGCCTTTCGAGATATGGGTCTGGCAGGGCATGCGTCCCTGCCAGACCCATTTGGGCGCCGAAAATCGGTGGATGGTTATTCAGCCGCCGCGGCGCAAGGCTTGGCTTTGCAACCTGCGGCGGCGCAAGGCTTCGATGCGCAACCGGTTGCAGCGGTGTCAGCTGCCGCGGCGCAGGGCTTCGCGGCACAACCGGCGGCTCCGCAGGACTTGGCCGCATCACCCGTCGAGGCATCAGCTGCCGGAGCGCAGTTTGCCGCATTGCACAGGCCCGAGCACGCGCCGGTTGCCAAAGTCAGCCCGCCCATCACGGCGAGCATGCTGGTCAATTTGGTTTTCTTCATGACTAGTCCCCTTGTGTTTCTTGTCTTCGTATCGAGGTCGCCACCGTTCAGCCACGTCTGTGCCCCCGGTTGGTGGTGTCGCTTGTGAGCACCCCATCGGTGGAGACGAAATTGGCATCTGCTCCAAAGCTTTTCCTCGCCCCGGCGCTATGAGACTTCGACGAGACGCGATTCGCCGGGATCGCCGCGAAGGTTACTGCTGTGAAAAAAGTATTTCGAAAGATCACTGGCGCCGGGAGGGGGCGTTCACAGCGTGAGCCTTCCCAAAGCCTTGACGGCGGACTTTTCCCCCAAATGGCCGTAGTGCTTTTCGATCATCGCCACACTCGTAGCGCTGATTTGAGCAGCTGTAAGGATGGGAAGGCCAAGCCGGATCAGGTCGGTAATGCCCGAATGCCGCAAAGTGTAAGCAGACGTGCCTGCCGGGAGGCCTGCAACTTTGACGGCGGCCGATATCGGAAGCTTCCAGCTATTCCGATCCCACGGTTTCCCGTTCGACCGCATAAACAAGGGGGCAGCTGGCAGCTTCCCTTTTGCATGCGCGCTGAATAGCCGCGCTGCCTCTGGTGGAAGCTGAATGCGCCGGGGTTTCCCGTTCTTGTCTTTCGCGATTGTCAGTTCTGACGTGCGCTTGTCGAAATCCCGCACCGTCAAAGCGGCCATGGCCCCGGGGCGCAATGGCAAGAGGCAGAGGGCTCGCACGAAGGGCTTGGCCTCGTCGTCCATATTATCGAGCAGCTTTCGGCGCTGCGTCCGGTCGAGATACAAGTCTCGCCGGCCATCAGCATCCTTCACAGCATGCAGCGCCTCTTGCCATGCAGCTTCGCTGCGTGGCGCACCCGGTGCGAGCAATCGGCCTAGCGCGGCTCGCAGTACCGCCATGTCACGATTCACCGTTGATGCAGACCGCTTGCGGGTGCGTACCTGACCATCTTTCGAGCGCGACACAATCGCCGGAGCACCTTCCAGGCGCTTTCGCCACGCCTTAAGGTGGTGCTTTCTCAGCTTGTCGAGCCGCACCATGGCGAGGGGATCATCATAGACGTGCCGGCGAAAAACGCCTTCGGCGATCTTGCCGGGCTTCTCGGTTAAGTAATCCTCGCACGCGTTCTTGACCGTCTCGATCTTGCGGCGCACCTCTCCGCCCGCCTCGACCAAATCGGCGAACGCTCGGCATCTTTCTTCGCCAGGGCAAACCGCTCGTTTGGGGCCACCGCGCCGAAGTCGCCCAGCGCCTTCATGCGGTACTTGCGGATGTCGTCATCGTACACACGGGCAATCCAAGTGCCAGCGCCGCTCTTTTTCGATGGCCGGAACCCGATGAAACAGCCAGTGCGCAGCCGTTGCCAATACGGCTCCTGCTGGGCCTTAAGGCCGTCCCGTTCCTTCACCCTGCTAAGATCGCGTGCCACGTGCCATTTCCCTTCATCGCATTTCGTACGGAATACAGTAGCGGAGGTATGGGGACGACCATGGACATAAAATCGCTATTCTACAGCGCTTTAATCATCCCCATGCATCCTCATGAGTCCGGAAACCCGTCCTTGGTAAGGGTGAGGTCGGGAGTTCAATCCTCCCCAGCAGCACCATTCTCGCCCTTGCAGGGCCAGAATGGAGTCCTTAGCGGTTTCGCTCGCACCTCCGTGCGAGCGTCCTCCGGTGCAGTTCCTCCACTTCGCTACGCTACGTTCCGGGCACCTGCGGGCACGTGTTTTTGTGCGCCCTATCGCTTCGCTACATGAGGGCGGCGCGCGCTTGCGGTCGCGGGGCGACAGGGAAAGTCGAATAGTCCGGTTCCGCCTCTGCATCAAAAACGGTTGTCAGCGGTGCAGGCCCACCCCCTGCCCCTCC
>JAGKSZ010000066.1 GCA_018991295.1 Porphyrobacter sp.
TTTTCCGCCGCCGCCGCTGCCCCCGTGGCGGGCGGGGCGCGGCCGCCGGGGCCCCGGGTATTTTGGGGCCTGTGGGGGTGGCTCTTCCCCGCGGGGGAGGTGCGGGGCGCGGGCGCTTGGTGTTGGGCGCCGATGATTCCGCCGCCTGCGTTGGGGGGGGGGCTCGGGTCCGCGCGCGCGTCCACCCGGGCCCCGCCGATCCCGATCACGGTGATGCGCGGACGCAGATCGTCGCTCGCCGCAGGTCCGATATTGATGCTCATCAGCTGGTCCTCCAGACGCGTAAAGTGGGTAAATTTGCCCCCACTGCCGCGCATTTATCGTCTGTGACATAATCGCCGCCCACATTTTATAGCGGCAAAACCCTTATCCACAGCATCGCTTGCGAAATTTGCATAGGCGGCCCCTGCGTCAAGTGGCCGAAAGCGATGCTCAAAAATACTCCTTCAGCGCGCGGAACAATCGCTGCACCAGCGCCATCACCCCGGCCTGACGGGTGAAGGCCTTGTACACCCCGGCCCGGCCTGTGCCCACCGCACGGATATCAACAGGGTCATCGGCGGCGTAAAGGCACAGGCCTGCCAGCGTCGCAAAGCCGGGCGCGTGATGGGCTTCGGGCATCCCTGCCAGCTGCGGCGGACGCCCGAGCCTGACCGGCTGGCCCAGCGCGCCCTGCATGAAATCGGCCATTCCGGCCAGTTCCGCGCCGCCGCCTGTCAGCACCACCTGGCCTGCGCGCGGGCCTGCAAAGCCCATGGCCTTCAGGGCCTTGCCAACTTCACCCGTCAGCTCGCCCAGCTGCTGGGTCACGACCGCCACCAGTTCAGCGCGCACGATGCGGTTCTTGTCATCGGCCCCGCGCGCCAATGGCCCTGTGGTCGCGCCATTTTCACCGCTGTCTCCCGGTCCGCTGACCGGGATCAGCTCCCGGTGATCGGCCGGGCTGGCAATCGCGGAGCCGGCCACGCATTTCAGCCGTTCGGCCTGAGAGCGGCGGATGCCGAAGCTCGATGCGATCGCATCGGTGATCGAACCCGATCCCATCGGCACGGCATGAAGGCCCAGCAGCATCCCTCCGGCAAACACGGCGACATTGGTGATGTCCGCCCCGATTTCGACCAGCGCCACGCCCAGTTCGCGTTCTTCCGGCGTCAGGCAGGCGTGCCCGGCAGCAAGCGGCGCTGCGACCACGCCTTCCACTTCCAGATGCGCGTTCTGCACTGCTTCGGTAAGGTTCCTGACCGGCGCGCCATCGGCCAGCATCACGTGGATATCGACCCCCAATCGTTCGGCATGAAGCCCGCGCGGATTGGCAACGCCGTGGGCGCCGTCCAGCGTGTAATGCGCAGGCTGGGCGTGCAGCACCTTGCGGCCATCGGGCTGGATCATATCCTGCGCCTCGATCAGCAGGGCTTCCACATCCTCGTCCTCGATGCGCCTGCCGCCGATTTCGATATCAACCGACACCACATGACTGGCGAGCCCTGCGCCCGCGCAGGCGATCCACACGCTGCGCACCGGGGTGCCCGAGGCCTTTTCGGCCCGTTCCACCGCATCGCGGATGGCATGGGCGGCGGCAGCCATATCGGTCACGTAGCCGCGCTTGACCCCGGCACTGGCGCGGTGCCCGGAGCCCAGCACCTGCAGATCGCCGCCCTCGGTCTCGCCCATGATCATGGCGCTGGTGCGGAACGAGCCGATGTTGACGGCCGCATAGGTGCGCGCAAGGCGGCGCGGCGGCGTGAGGGCGCGTGATGCCATCAGGTGGTCTTCCCTTCATCGGTTGCGGCGAGAACCTTGGGCTGACCGACCGCTTCGGGCAGCCGCATGTAAAGGCGCGGCGGCGTGCGCATATCGAAGGCCAGCACCTTGCCGCCAAGCAGACGGTTCTTGCCATCGAGCCGCGCGAACTTGACCAGCGCGGTGGCTGCTTCAACCTCGCCCTCGGGCAGGGCGAGCAGCTGCCCGGTGGTGAAGGTCAAATTCCAGCGGCGATTGCCGACCCATTCGGCCGCTTCGACCTTGGGCGCCAAGGCAGGCGCTGCCGCCAGCAGCGTTTCCAGCGCGCGCGCCTGCTTGCCCGCACCGGGCCCTGCAAGCCGCAGCATCCCCTTGGCATTGTCGGCAGAAACAGGCTCCAGTTCCGCTCCGGTCGCATCGATCAGCATCAGCCGATCCGGCTTTTCGAGCACTGCGTGGGGCTCGCGCTCGACGATATCGATGGCAAGCGTGTGCGGCAGCTGGATCGAAACCCGCGCATCCTTGACCCACGGCAGGGCGCGCAGTTCTTCACGCAGCTTCGCGATATCGACATCGGGCATCGGCTGATTGCGCGTGGCGAGCGCGCGGGCATAGACCTGCTGTTCGTCCATCCGCGCGGTGCCAGTGACGCGCACGTTCTGCACGGTGAAACCGGCATCGGCAGCAATCGCTGCGACCTGTGCCTGCGCCAGCGCGGGGACGCCGGCTAGGCTGGCAATGACAAAGGCAATCCCCACCCCGCCGCCGATGATCATCGCCAGCCAGATGCGGCTCCATTGTTGTTCGGTGAAGGGCAGCAGTCCCATGATCCGGTCGATGATGCCGCTGGCCCCGCTATGCGCCTTGCGCACGGTCACCGCACGGCTCTGCGCCTTGGCGACGCGGCGCACGCCGGGGTTGCCGTTACGCCTGATCTGCTGCGCCATGCCTGCCTCCCTGTTTCAGCGCATGAACCCGCAAGGCCTCTGCGCAGAGCATTTCGACCAGATCGGCATAGGAAATGCCGCAGCCCGCCGCCTGTTCGGGCACAAGGCTCAAGGGCGTCATGCCCGGCTGGGTGTTGGTTTCGAGCACAAACAGGCCGTCCTCGCCCGCCTCCTCGTCCCAGCGGAAATCGGTGCGGCTGGTGCCGTGGCAGCCCAATACCTGATGCGCCTTCACCGCATAGGCTTCGCACAGGGCGGTGATTTCGGGCGGCAATTGCGCAGGGAAGATGTGCTGGGTGCGCCCGGCGGTGTACTTGTTCTCAAAATCGTAGAAGCCGCTTGCCACCACCAACTCGGTGACGCCCAGCGCGCGCGGGCCATCCGGGCCATCAAGCACGGCGGCGGTGAGTTCGCGGCCCTTGATGAAGGGTTCCGCCAGCAACTCGGCAAATTCCTGCCACGGTCCGCGTGCATCGGGCGAGATTGGGTTGCCCACATTGCTGTCCGCCGTGACGATGGCGACACCGACAGACGAGCCTTCGTTCACCGGCTTCAGCACATAGGGTCGCGGCAGGGGATCACGCTCGTAAAGTTCATCGCGGGTCACGATCCGTCCGCCCGGCATGGGGATGCCATGGGGCACCAGCGCCTGCTTGGTCAGCTGCTTGTCAATCGCGATCACCGAGGTGGCAAGGCCCGAATGGGTATAGGGCAAGCCCATCAGATCGAGCATCCCCTGCACCGTCCCGTCCTCCCCCGGCACGCCGTGCAGGGCATTGAAGACCACATCGGGCTTGGCCTCATGCAGGCGCATCGCGACATCGCGCCCCATGTCGATGCGGGTGACCTTATGCCCGCGCGATTCCAGCGCATCGGCCACGCCTGCCCCGCTGGTCAGCGAGACCGGGCGTTCATTGGCCCAGCCGCCCATCAGGACGGCGACGTGGAGGGGTTTGTCAAACATCATGAAAGTCCGTTCGGGCTGAGCTTGTCGGAAGCGAAGCTGGCGCGCAGCGCCTCCCCCTGCACTTCTTCTCCAAGCGCTGGCCCCAAAAGAAAGGCAGCCCTTCGACAAGCTCAGGGCGAACGGAGGTGGGTATGCTGGTCACGGCCGCCCCACCCGCTGGATTTCCCACTCAAGGCTCACGCCCGTCTGCGCATAAACCTTGTCGCGCACCAGCTCGCCCAGCCCTTCGATGTCGGCGCTGGTGGCGGTGCCGGTGTTGATGAGGAAGTTGGTGTGCTTCTCGGAAACCTGCGCGCCGCCGAGCGTAAGGCCGCGGCACCCTGCCTGATCGACAAGCTGCCATGCCTTGTGGCCTTCAGGGTTCTTGAAGGTCGATCCGCCGGTCTTGGTGCGCAAGGGCTGGCTGGCCTCGCGCGCGGCGGCGATGCGGTCCATCTCCGCGCCGATGGCGGCAGGCTCGCCCGGGTGGCCGCGGAAGCGGGCCGAAACAACAATTGCGCCTTCGGGCAGGGCCGAGTGGCGGTAGGAATAATCGAGTTCCTCACCTGTCAGCGTGATGAAGCTGCCATCATGCAGGATCACTGCGCAATCCACCAGTACATCGGCAACTTCGCGCCCATAAGCGCCGCCGTTCATCCGCACGAAGCCGCCCACCGTGCCGGGGATACCGCGCAGGAATTCAAGCCCGGCAATGCCCAGATCACGCGCGGTGGACGCCACAAGGATACCGCTCGCCCCGCCGCCGCAGGTCAGTTCCATGTCGCCCGTGTGCTCGACCCCCGCAAAGCCCTTGCCGAGCCGCACCACCACGCCCGGCACCCCGCCGTCGCGCACGATGAGGTTCGAGCCGAGGCCGAGCGCCATCACCGGCGTCTCGCCGCCGAGCCGTTCGAGAAAGGCGCGCAGGTCGGTGAGGTCGGCGGGCTCGAACAGCCAGTCGGCAGGTCCGCCGGTCTTGAACCAGGTGAAGGGCGCAAGCGGCGCCTTGGCGGTGAGCCTGCCCCTGATCCCGTCCATGGAAACCGGCGCGGCGATGGCGCCCTCGACCGCGCAGGTCGGGGCCGCGCCGTCGTCATGCGGCTGCCATTCGCCGAGTTGCGCGCCCATCATCGTCATGCCGCCGCCCTGCCCTGCGCCGCGATGGCATCGGCCAGCCCCGCCGCCCAGCGGGTGATGTCGCCCGCGCCCATGCACACCACGAGAGCGCCCGCAGCGAGCTCGTCCGCGAGTTCGCGCGCCAGCGCCTCGGCCCCCTCGATGCCGCGCGCCGCACGGTGCCCGCGCGCCTTGATCCCCGCGACCAGCGCGCCGGCGTCAACACCGGGCAGAGGCTCCTCGCCCGCGGCATAGACCGGCGCGACATAGACGATGTCGGCGTCGTTGGCGCAGGACTGGAAATCCTCCATCAGGTCGTTGAGGCGCGTGTAGCGGTGCGGCTGGATCACCGCGATCACGCGGCCCTCGTCGCCCTGCGCGCTCACCGCCTCGCGCGCAGCGGCGAGCACGGCGCGGATCTCGACCGGGTGGTGCGCGTAATCGTCGATCACCCCCGCCTCGCCGCCACCCGGCAGCGCCACGGTGCCGACCCGGGTGAAGCGCCGCCGCACCCCGCCGAAGCCGGCGAAGCCCTGCCGGATCACCTCGTCCGAACAGCCCATCTCGACCGCCACCGCGATCGCGGCGAGCGCGTTCTGGACATTGTGCCGCCCGGGCATCGGCAGGTGCACGCCCTCGATCCGGCGATCCTCGGCGCCGCGCTGGCGCACGATCACGTCGAAGCTGCTGCCACCGCGCGCGGGCACCACGTTGACCCCGCAGATGTCGGCCTGGAGCGAGAAGCCGTAGGTCACGACCTTGCGGTCGCGCCCCTCGCCGATCACCGCCTGCACCTGCGGGTGATCCACGCACAGCACCGCCGCGCCGTAGAAGGGCACGTTGTGGATGAACTCCACAAAGGCACGCTTCACCCCATCGAAATCGCCGTAGTGATCGAGGTGCTCAGGATCGATATTGGTGACCACCGCAATGGTGCCGTCAAGCCGCAGGAAGCTGCCGTCGCTTTCATCGGCCTCGACCACCATCCAGTCGGAATCGCCAAGGCGGGCGTTGGAGCCATATTGCTCGATGATCCCGCCGTTGATGACGGTGGGATC
>JAGKSZ010000295.1 GCA_018991295.1 Porphyrobacter sp.
GCTTCAAGGACCTGTTCCAGGAAGTGTTCGACACCGAAGGCTTTGCCGAAAAGTTCAAGGAAGCAGGCATTGTCTACGAACATCGCCTGATCGACGACATGGTTGCCTCGGCCCTCAAGTGGTCGGGCAAGTTCGTGTGGGCCTGCAAGAACTACGATGGCGATGTGCAGTCGGACACCGTGGCGCAAGGGTTTGGTTCGCTGGGCCTGATGACCTCGGTGCTGATGACCCCGGACGGCAAGACCGTGGAAGCCGAAGCCGCCCACGGCACCGTTACCCGCCATTATCGCCAGCACCAGCAGGGCAAGGCAACCTCGACCAACCCGATCGCCTCGATCTTCGCCTGGACCCGCGGCCTGATGTATCGCGGCAAGTTCGACAACACGCCCGACGTGGTGAAGTTTGCCGAAACGCTGGAGCGGGTCTGCATCGCGACGGTCGAAAAGGGCTACATGACCAAGGACCTTGCCCTCCTGATCGGCCCGGGTCAGGCATGGCAGACCACCGAGCAATTCTTCGAGACCATCGTCCAGAACCTCGAAAAGGAAATGGCCAGCTGGGCCTGATCCTTCGCAGCTGAAATGCAATGCCGGGCAGTCCATGCGGTCTGCCCGGCTTTTTTGTGGCTTGCGCAAGGGTGACAGGCCCGGCCTTGCCGGTTAAGCCTATGCCGTGGCTGGCGAACTGACCCTTTCTCCGTTTCTGTCCGATGCCCTGGTGATCCTCGGCTCAGCGGGGATCGTAATTCCGGTTTTTGCCCGGTTCCGGATAACGCCGATCATCGGCTTCATTCTGATCGGTGTGCTGGTGGGGCCCTATGGCCTTGGCTCGTTGGTTGAGCGAATACCATGGCTCTACCATTTCACGATCAGTAACCCGGAATCGCTCACGCCCTTTGCCGATTTCGGCATCGTGCTGCTGCTGTTTGCGATTGGCCTTGAACTTTCGTTCAATCGGCTGTGGCAGATGCGCAAGCTGGTGTTCGGGCTCGGCGCGCTCGAACTGCTGATCATCGGCACCTCGCTGGCGGGCTTTCTGGCGCTGGCATTGGGCATGACCGTGACCGCGGCGCTGGCACTCGGTTTTGCGCTGGCCTTCTCCTCCACCGCCATCGTCCTGCCGATTTCGGGCACCCGCACACCTGTGGGCCGCGCGGCGCTGTCGATGCTGTTGTTCGAGGACATCATGATCGTCCCGATCATCTTTATCCTCGGCGCGCTGGCCCCCAATGCCCAAGGTGAAGGCTGGGAAGGGCTGATCGAAACGCTCTGGCAGGGCGCGCTGGTGATCACCGTGCTTTTGGTGGTGGGCAGGCTCGCCCTCCCCCGGCTGTTTGCGCAGGCCGCCCGCACCAAGAGCCCCGAACTGTTCCTGTCCGCCTCGCTGCTGGTAGTGATCGGCGCCAGCCTTGCAACCGCGCTGGTCGGCCTGTCACCCATTGTCGGCGCACTGATCGCGGGCCTGCTGATTGCCGAGACCGAGTATCACACCGAGGTCGAACTGATCATGGAGCCCTTCAAGGGCCTTGCCCTGGGCGTGTTCCTGATCACCGTCGGCATGAGCATCAATCTGGCTGAAATCAGCGCACAGATCGGGCTCATCACCTTCGCTGTGGTGGGCGTGCTGGCGTTCAAGGCCTTGGTTACGGGCGTATTGCTGCGGTTGATGGGCGCCCGGCGCGGGACCGCTGCCGAAACCGGCGTGCTGATGTCCTCGCCTTCCGAAACCACGCTGATCGTGCTCGCTGCGGCAACGAGCGCACTGGTGGTCGATGCGGAAACCGCGCGGTTCTGGCAGACGGTCACCGCTATCGGGCTGACCATCACTCCGCTGCTCGCCCGCCTCGGTGCCATGCTCGGGCGGCAGGTCGATGGTGCGCCGCAGCTCCCCGCTGCGGACGACACAGACACGGCGCGCACGATCATCGTGGGCGGCGGACGCGTCGGACGGCTGGTGGCCGACATGATGCACACACACGGCAAACCCTATGTGATGATCGATACCAATCCTGATCTTGTCACCGCCGCAAAGCGTGACGGGTACCGCGCCACCTTTGGCGATGCGGCGCGCGGCGATGCGTTGACCCGGCTCGGGGTCGAAAGCGCACCGGCGGTGGTACTGACGATGGATGAGCCGGTTCTGGCCCAGCGCCTCGTCTCCAAGCTGCGGGAGGCCTACTCAGATTTGCTTATCGTTGCCCGCGCCCGCGATCCCGATCACGCTGCTGCGCTCTATCGTGCCGGTGCAAGCCATGCGGTCCCCGAAACGCTGGAGGCCTCGCTCCAGCTTTCAGAGGCGGTGCTGGTCGATATCGGCGTTGCCATGGGCCCGGTGATTGCCTCGATCCATGCCAAGCGCGACGAATTCCGCGAACAGCTGGAGCGTGACGGGGGCCTCAGCGAAAAGCCGAAGCTGCGGACTTCGCGCGGCACGGCGGGATAGCTCTATTCAGCCAGGCGCCACTGGGTCAACCAAACATAGGGTCGCGAGTCGGGCGCGGACTTCAGGCTGAAGCTGCGCTGTGCCTCGAAGCACGTTTCATAGGCGATGCGTGCGGTATTGCTCGATCGCACCGGCCGGCACCGCATCGGCTTGCCCTGCCCGTCAAATGTCACCGCAACAACCACCTCAGCCTCGATAGCGTTTTTCAGCGCCTCGCGGGGATAGGTCATGAACCGATAATTGAGATCAGCCAGACTAAGGCGCTCACCCTCGGGCGGGATCGGATAAGTGCCAAACGTAACCCTGCGCCGTTCAAGCGGATAGTCAGGTGACATTCGAAAGAAGGCCTCACCCGGCACTGGCTGACCCGCGTGGCCATAGACCGAAAGGCGATAGGTTGCCCGGGCGTAGTCCAGTTCAAGCAGCGGGGCCTGCCGGAACCGCCCGACCTGCAAGGCCTGAGCACACAGCGCCTCGCCAGCGGGCTGCAGCGCGCCTTCGCCCTCAAACCGGCATTCCTGCACCAAGCCTGCGGCATTGACGGTAACCTCGACCTTCAGCCTTGCGCGCCCCTGTGCGAAGGCGCGCCGATGGGCGTTCAGGGCATCGTCGATGATGCCAAGATCAAGCTGCCCCGCCCCTGTGACATCGAAGGTTTCGGGACCAAAAGCGATCTCGCCCCAGTCCGGTGTTGGCCCCGGCGCCGCCTGCGACAAGGCAAGCCATGCCGCAATGAAGGCCGGGGTGGATGTCACCCGGCGATCACCGCCTTCACCGCCGCCAGCGCCTCGCCTGCCTTGCTTGCGTCCGGGCCGCCGCCCTGCGCCATGTCACGCCGCCCGCCGCCGCCCTTGCCGCCGAGCTGCTCGGACGCCGTGCGCACCAGCGCGACCGCGTCGAAGCGGGAGGTCAGATCCTCGGTGACGGCGACGACGACGCCTGCCTTGCCGTCCTCGGCGACGCCGACGAGGGCGACGACGCCGGAGCCGACGCGGGTCTTGGCCTCGTCGGCGAGGCTTTTCAGGTCCTTCATCTCGACGCCGGTGACGGCGCGCGCCAGCAGCCTGGCGCCGGCGATCTCCCGGATGGGGTCCTCGGCCGCGCCGCCGCCGCCCATGGCGAGCTTCTTGCGCGCGTCGGTGAGCTCGCGCTCGAGCTTCCGGCGCTCCTCGATCAGCGTCGAGACGCGTGCCGGCAGTTCGGCGATCGGCGCCTTGAGCAGTCCGGCCATCTCGTCGAGCGCGACGCTCTCCTCGCGCAGATGACGACGTGCCGCCTCGCCGGTCAGCGCTTCGAGACGGCGCACAACAGCCGCGACGCCGGAATCCGACAGCACGGCGACGAGACCGATGTCACCGGTCCGGCTGGCATGGGTGCCGCCACAGAGTTCGACCGAG